>NZ_JAEMUE010000030.1:0-3912 GCF_018342435.1 Neochlamydia sp. AcF65 | reverse complement strand
CAAGTGAAGATGGTTGCCTTTCCAATGGATTAAATGGGCATGCTTATCCTTTAAATTATCAAAAATCAGCCTACCTGTCTTTCTGTTCAGTTTATAGAGATGGGCTGTCCCCGCTGTCATTTTCAAAAAGGCTAGATCTTTCTTGACCTTTAATTCTAAAATCTCTGGAGAGCCAGCCAGAGGAAGCTTATGCATCTGATGATGAAAATGTTCAGGAGAAAAAGAGGAGCGCAGCTTTCCAAGAACATACTTTTTCTTATAAATCTTTTTCCAGCCGAAGCGTGAAGTTTTAATTTGGGTAAGGTTGCTCCAGCGGCGGCAAAATAGCTTTTTCCATAAAAAAGGGTCTTCTGCTAGCTGCTTCCAGGGCTTACTGACTAAAGCGGCCATGCCTAAATCTTTTTCTGGCAACAAACTAAAGATAGCTACTTGTAGCTCATTAGGTAGATGATTAAAGCTAGGATTGAAATTTACTCCCATCGCTTTTTCCTTTTTCATTCAAATTAAGGTTAAAAAATCAAACAGAGAGATTATTAAACGATTATTTAATAACAGGCATACTATAAAATAGATATTTGCATCAAACAATAATGATCTATATATACAATCATTCAAAATATCCCTCTTAGAGACATTCTCTGAATTAATTTATGGCTCTATTCTTCTTACCATCAGACGTATCATAGCTAAATAGAGGAACGCTTGGCTGGTGTTTGGTAAGGCCTCATAATCCTTACTTAATCTGCGGCATTTGCCAAACCAGGCAAATGTTCTTTCTACTATCCATCTTTTTGCTTGTAGATGAAATCCTTTTAGCTTAGATCTTTTAATGATTGTTAAATCAATACTATGTAAAGCTGCTTCTAATTTCATCTCTTCCCCGCTATATCCTGTATCGGCAAATATTTTTTTGAACATACAACTTTTCCCTGGAGATAATAAAATAACGCTTTTGACCCATCTCTGTCGCTACAAGCTGCGCTGCTTACTACACTTGCTATTAACACTCCTAAGTGATCCACCAATAGGTGTCTTTTCCTACCTTTAACTTTCTCGTCATCTTCATATCCACAAAGCCCTTTTTTTCAGTTGTTTTGACACTTTGGCTATCGGCTATAGCAGCACTTAAGTTCCGCTAACTTGCCTTAAGCTTTGGCAAAGCGATCGCCTTGACTGTCTCTAAGATGCATTCATACTCTTTATTAAATAGTAATATTTAATCAACCCATAAATTAAATAAAGTTATTTTATTATTTTATTAATATTTAATATTGTTAATTTAAATTATTATCTAGATAATATATAATAAAGTTAATTAATAAGATAATTTAATAAAAAAAGAGTTATAATGAATATTAACACTTCTAGCTCATCTTCACCTTCTCCCCCAGCTCCTCCACCAGAAAGGAATACTGCGGAAAAAAAGAGTAATAAATTAGAGGAAAAAACTGAAAAATCTAGTAATAAAATTGCTAGAATTTCCGCAGCCAACATTTCTCCTCATTCTACCACTCCCGCTGCTTTACTAAGCGATCATACTTTCAATGAGAGCAGCGGAGAAAAAGAAATGGAAAGCCGCATCAATATAGCAAGAGAGCAGCAACCTTTATTATTTCTAGCTACTTACATAGCCTGGGACCCTTCTCGTACACGTGAAGTGGTAATTAATGGTCGAGAGTTCATTCCATTTTTTGCAGGGAGCCTTGCAGAGAAGAAAGGACTTTCTCAAGAACTTGGGGTATTGATACAGTCGATAGACAACTGGAACAATTCTGATCGCCTTGATAAGGCTAAGCTTCCTAAGCTTATTGAAATGCATGCTAAAGCTCGCCTACTTCTTTTTTTTCATTTATGTGTAGCCTACCACAATTCTCGCTGCTTCCCTGAGTGGATGCCAGCTAAATTTCAATTATACCAAGGCTCTTCACCTGATGAAGCTTGCCACCACTCGATATTTGCAGAAATTGAAGATAATTATCTTGAAGGCCTTAAAAATACATTCATAGAAGCTATTAGAAACTTAATAGAAGAAAAAAAAGAAATTCCCTCTGTTCTAATGGATAGGCTGCAGGACTTAGGAGTTTCTAAAGAAAATGTAGAAGAAATAGTAAAAATTATCCAGGAAGAAAGAAGCGAGCTTTATCTACAAATAAATGAATTATGGAAGAGTGCATTCCCCCACCCTTATAACCTATCATTATTTAATAAGCAGAAAGCATTTTATTATTTAAACAATCACACTTTAATAGCACCTTCAGAATTAAATAAAGTGGATGATTTTATAGAAGCCAATGGTCGCCCAGAGGCCATTAAATTCCTCCGAGAGGTAGCCAATGGAAAGATGGCGCCTAGAGAGGCTACACAAGAATTAGGTCGCTACCTAACCAGGTTACTAGAAGAACATGAGCTAGCAGGAGACAGAGAAAGGGAGACACTAGAATTACTAAGAGGAAATTTGTTCCAGTGGAGTAGATTCTCTAAGCTTATATCTTCGATAGATCATTCCTCTGTTATTAAACAAATAGAATTCATCCATGAGGCTTATAGCTGGATAAATGCTCTGCACGAGCAATCTCAGTATCTTAGTGCAAGATATAAAGGCAATGAAGCTCTAAATCACTTCGTCCAAGCTTTACAAAGAGTAACTACCTACGATTATAAACCTTTAATGAATTCGTATGCTTCTATTCAGCATTATAATAAATTAATAGAGAGAGAAGCGACAGCTATCAAGGAAAAAGAAGTAGAGCTAGATAAGTTTAGACAAGAGGCCATACAATTAGATAAGGAATACAATAAAAATCGAGAAGCTATAGGAACCCCACAGGAGTTAAGAGTAGAAATAAAAAACTTAAAAAAGCAGATAGAAGAATTCAAATCCACTCTAGAACTTTCAGAACAAAATCAATTAGAGGCAGGGATAGGAGTAGAAGAAAAAGAATTAATGGAAAAAAAATTAGAAAAATTGAAAGCAAAACTTCTAAGCAAACAAAACACATTAAGTGAATACGAAAGGGCGAAAAAGAAAGCTGAAAAAGCTAGCTTCTCCTATAAGATAGCAAAAAAAGAAATACCAGAGACCATTGAGAGATATGAGGAAGGGATTAAACATTTAAAACAAGGCATGCAGCAAGCTATTGAAGAGATGCTTCATAATGAAGAGAAAGACAGAAGGATTCCTCAAATTTTAAATGATCTACATCTTTTCTTCGCGAACACTCGACTAGATATTCCGGTAATGATAAGTGAACTTAAACAAGCATTACTAAGATACCAAACATATGTTGAATTACAATCTAAAGCTACCCAGCAGCTAACGGAGCAGATAGGGAATACTTCCGAAGAAGAGTCAAATCTTCAGGACTTACAAATATTTTTAATTAAACCCCTTAGGCCTCACAGTCCCTCCTCTTAGCTTAAGAGAAAGGATGGAAGGCCACAAGCAAACGGCCTTTCATTCTTATCCTTATCTTGAGAAATACTTCCCTTTTTTGGACCAATGATCCCATTAAACTTCCATTGCTCTAGCCAGCCATCGGTATCACAACTGGCTACGCTTCGTTTGTTAGAATAAAAGCTTCTCAATTTGGCAATTACTTCTTCAGCTTTTCCTGGCCGCTTAGCATAGAGGCGTTTCCTATCTAGATCAGTAAAAGAAAGTGGGTGCATTTCAAAAAAGAAGTCTGGATTAGCCGCCGTAATACAGTATTCCTTGCCCACCTGAAGAAATCTAATAGCACGAAAAGTCATCAATTTCTCTCTTATGAATTTTCCATTAGCAGACTCATAACAGGCAATTGTTCCATCGCTAAACCCGACCACTAATTGGCTTTGATTATAGTCGCAAACCGTAAGCTTAACTTGGCTTTTCTTGAGGTACTTATCTGAAGGTAAAGGCTCAAGCTCTCCTTC
>NZ_JAEMUE010000029.1:0-24977 GCF_018342435.1 Neochlamydia sp. AcF65 | reverse complement strand
GACTGAAAAGATAGCATCACATCCATATTCGTAGCAGCAATCTAAAGCTCTACCTAAACGATCATCCGATATATTTTCAGATCTACACGCTCTTCCTAATAATCGTTCCACAGGTTTACTTGCGTAAAATTGTGCTTCTAAATATAAGGGACGTGAAGTAAAACCTAACCCATTGATGACCATCAATTTGATGCATTCTCCTGTTGTTATAATAGCTCGGGGATCAGGGGGAATGAGCTGATCTATCATGCTCACTAAATTGATCTCGTCACACATAGCAGAAACAATCCCTAAGTGGTCAAGATCTTTGCTACTATACTCTTCCATCGCTTATATCCTCTCTTTCTTTGCTTTGAGAGGAACAAGCTTAGTTTTTTCTTGAAAAAAACTTAAGTCAATTTACCAAAATAATAAAAAAATTATCCAACCATTGTTTTAACCTGCGGAATGTGGGTTATAACATATACCGAAAGCTTTTAGTTGTATCTAAAGTAAAAGATAGTCCCAACATCTTAAAAAACAAAAAAATTCTAAAAAAGTAGCCTAATCAATAAAATAATTTTAAAATACTTAATAACTATAAAATTGATTCGTTAGCTAGGCTAGTCCTGTATGCTGCCAAAAATGCATGGCACATAGCATAAAAAATTTCAGAAAATGCATGTTATGTAAGAGCCGTCTAACTAAAAGAAAGGTTGTTACCTAATCTTTTAGGCTTTAAGGGTTTTTGGTCCCTGCGTTATAAAAAAATTATATGGTTAAGTGCTTTTTGAAGCTTGATAGCTCTTTAATAATTTCAGTGAGGATAAATAAGGGGAAGGAGAAGTTGGGGTATGGCTACTAAAACGAACAATTTATCGATGTGGAAAAACTTTCAAGCAACGGTCATCAATTGCCGAAAGTGTCCGCGCCTTGTAGCTCATCGCGAAACAGTGCCTGCTAGGCCTCTCTATCAGCATCAAAAATATTGGAGAAAGCCTTTGCCAGGCTTTGGTGATCAACAAGCCTGGTTATTGATCACGGGGCTTGCCCCTGCGGGAGATGGAGGAAATAGGACGGGCCGCGTTTTTACAGGCGACGCAACTGCACGTTTTTTAGTCAAAGCGCTTCATGCGCAGGGGTGGGCAAATCAACCTATATCCGAGTCTTTAGATGATGGCTTAATATTAAAGGATTGTTATCTAACGGCAGCGGTCAAATGTTTTCCTCCTAAACATAAGCCTACTCGCCAAGAATGTGTGAATTGCCATCCCTACTATATGCAAGAAATAGAAATGCTTTTTAAATTACGCGTAATCCTTGTGCTGGGAAAATTAGCTTTCGATGCCTTTTTATTAGCATTAAAAAAGAAGGGTTTATCAACAAAAGGAATAAAATTTAAGCATGGCGCTTTCTATAGACTAGAAAATGGCCTTAAGCTTTATTGTAGTTATCATCCTACACCACGCAATGTCAATACAGGTACATTGACAGAGAAAATGTTTTACGATCTTCTTGAAGAGATTAAAAAAGCCAAATGATGGTTTACTTATGCTGATAAAATATTTTAAAATCTGAATTTAAAATTGACTTCTTCCTTTAGTTCTCTTTATCGCATAGAAGAAAATGCAGCTAGGATAAAGTAGCCCATAGAACCTTATTCTTTTAATAATTAAGCCCTAAAGATTTTATCTAAAAAAATTGTAGATGAGTGAATTTCTCAATAGCTTATTTAAGTGGTATTGAGAATTAAAAAGAGTAACCTGGAGGGCCTTTTAAGCATTTCAGCCAAGGCCTATTTGATAATCGCTGGGCAGGATCAAGCAGGAGAAGAACTTATCATCACACCTTGGCTTGATAGGAAATTTTATACCCTTTCTGGCAATATTTATATCTTCAAGCTTTTAGTGTTAAAGGTTTGCATCCAAGATTTTCTTGCTAATTTTATGTTTTTACCCTATGCTGAGTTTATCATGCAGGGGTTCTGACCCAAAATCAAGGAGATAACCACATGCATCCTTTCACTCCTTCTATTACCATTGAGCAATTACCTAATGAAATTTTAGTTCCTATCTTGGAGAGTTGTGCCCACCCGTCTTTGCTCAGCGTTTGCGCGAAATGGCACCATATTCTGTCAAATGAAGCAATGGTAAACCTTTATAAAAAGATAGCTCGTATGCATTTTCCTACAGGAAATGTTCATGAGCAAGCACTCATTATAGATAAAATCTATCAAATAGATGCTCAATTCTCGTATATAAAAAAGATAAATGAGATTTTCAGGCATCTTTTTAAATTAGCTAAATCTTTTTCTCCCTTAGAATTTAAATGGAAGACTGAGGAAAAGAGGTACCTAACATTAGCTAATTATTATTCTTACCTCGTCAATATTAATCGTCTCTTATTATGGAAAGCTCTGGAAGGGGGAAAAAAATATTTAGAGGATGAAAAAATCATACACTTGACCGTAGAAAAAAAAGGAGCTCTCCTTAGGCCATGGCTTGAAAAATATGGTACAGATATCATAGCTCTAGACCTAAAAAAAATTGGTTTGACTTATTTACCGTCCGAGATAGGGTTATTGTCCTGCCTACAAACACTTTCCTTAGCCAAAAACAATCTGACTATTCTTCCACCAGAGATAGGGAAATTATCTCTCTTGGAAATCCTCTACTTGGGGCATAACCAACTAACCACTCTTCCTATTGAAATAGGGCAACTATCCCAGCTAGAGAGCCTTCATCTAGAATATAACCAACTCATTTCTCTTCCTGCTGAGATAGGACGGCTATCTCAGCTAGAATGTTTTACTGCAGATTACAATCAACTTACTACTCTTCCTGCTGAGATAGGCCACCTGAGTCAGCTTAACGTGCTTGATATAGAACACAATCAGCTTACCATTCTTCCCGAAGAAATAAATCAGCTGCACAAGCTGCAACAATTTAGTCTAGGACACAACCAACTTAACTCTCTCCCTGCTAAGATAGAGGGATTGTGGGAGCTAGTAAGCCTGTTTCTAAATAATAATCTCCTTACTTTCCTTCCTCAAGAGATAGGAGATTTATCCCAGCTGCAAGAGCTTCTTTTAAGCCATAACCAGCTTAATTCTCTTCCTACTGGGATAGGGCAGTTATTGAACTTAGAAAAACTTTACATAAATAATAATCTTCTTACTTCTCTTCCTCAAGAAATAGGAGGGTTATCTCAGCTACAAGAACTTATTTTAGACGATAACCCGCTTAGCTCCCTTCCTGATGAGATAAGCCAGCTAACTGAGCTGCAAAAACTCTATGTAAGCAATAATCTGCTTACTTCTCTTCCTAGCGAGATAGAAAGATTATCTAATTTGCAAGAACTTATTTTAGACGATAACCCGCTTAGCTCCCTTCCTAATGAGATAAGCCAGCTAACTGAACTACAAAAACTCTATGTAAGCAATAATCTGCTTACTTCTCTTCCTAGCGAGATAGAAAGATTATCTAATTTGCAAGAACTTATTTTAGACGATAACCCGCTTAGCTCCCTTCCTAATGAGATAAGCCAGCTAACTGAACTACAAAAACTCTATGTAAGCAATAATCTGCTTACTTCTCTTCCTAGCGAGATAGAAAGATTATCTAATTTGCAAGAACTTATTTTAGACGATAACCCGCTTAGCTTCCTTCCTGGTGAGATAGGTCAGCTAAGTGAGCTACAAATTCTTTATGCAAGCAATAATCTGCTTACTTCTCTTCCTCAAGAAATAGGAGATTTACCTCAGTTGCAAGAACTTTCTGTAGTGAATAACCAGCTTAGCTCTCTTCCGACTCAGATAGGCCAGCTAAGTGAGCTACAAAAACTTTATGCACACAGCAATTTACTTACTTCTCTTCCTCAAGAAATAGGAGGCCTATCTCAATTACAGGAGTTTTTTTTAGAGTATAATCAGCTTAGTTCTCTTCCTACTGAGATAGGACAGCTTTCTAAATTGCGAAACTTTAATCTAAGCAACAATTTATTAACCACACTCCCTGACGAAATAGGGCTTTTGTCTAATTTGCAAAAGCTTGATATAGATCATAATCAACTAACCTCTCTTCCTAAACAAATAGGAAAACTATTGAATTTGCAAAACCTTACTTTAAATCATAACCTATTAACCGTTCTTCCTTGTGAAATAGAGGATTTATTTCACTTAGAAAATCTCGCTTTAGAATACAATCAACTTACCTCTCTTCCTGGACAAGTAGGAAAATTGCTTAAGTTACAAGTTCTCACCTTAGATCATAATCAACTTACCAATCTGCCTGCAGCTATGCGATGGCTTATTTACTTGGAAAAACTTTCTTTAGAGTATAATCAACTTACTTTTCTTTTTGATGAGATCGATCAAATGTTCCAGCTGGAAGAACTCACTTTAGATCATAATCAGCTCATTTATCTCCCTGCCGAGATAGGAAAACTATCTAAGCTCAAGGTGCTTACTTTAAACCATAATCAACTTACCCATCTTCCCCCTGAATCAGGGCAGATGCACCGACTACAAGAGCTTATTCTAGAACACAACCAACTTACAGCTCTTCCTAGTGAGATAGGGCATCTTTGTGAACTCCAAAGACTTTATGTAAGCAACAATCGGCTTACTTCTCTTCCCAACGAAATAGGAAAATTATCTAATTTGCAAGAGCTTATTTTAGAGCATAATCAGCTTAGCTCATTGCCTTCCTGCCTAGGAGAGTTATCGATGCTGCAAATGCTTAACTTAGAAAATAACCCAATAAGCAATCTTGCTGAGGAGATAAGTCAGCTATCTGCCAAGCTTCCCTTCCTCGTAGATGCTATGAATGAATGAATGAATGAATCCAATTCTATACTTTAAATAAAGGGGGGCCTTAACTTGTAAAAAATATGGCCTTCCTTTAGCATCCCATGGGTGATTTATCTTGCCTGCTGTTTTTCTAGCTACAAAACTTTTAAGCACTTTTTTAATTTCTCTAGATTTTCATCATTCATTGCACATAAGGGTAGCCTGCAAGGGCCTGCTGCATGGCCTGCTAGATTCATTGCTGTTTTTATTGGGATGGGGTTGGTTTCGATAAACATACTTTTCATATAGGGAAGCAATTCATAATGCAAAGCACGCGCGGCAGGATAATCTTCTTCTACCATTAGATCGCATAATTTTTTAATCTTTTGAGGGAATAGATTACTTAAAACAGAATAAATACCATGTCCCCCTAGAGCCATCAAAGGATAAGTTAAAGCATCATCTCCTGACATAATGCTAAAATCAGGTCTAATAAGCCTTATACTTTCAATTACATCCATCATCTGTGAAATATTTCCAGAAGCTTCTTTTACTCCTACTATATTTTCTATAGCAGCTAATCGTTTTAATGTCTCGATCTGCAGGTTTTGACCCGTCCTACCGGGAATGTTATAAATGACAAGAGGTAGTTTTACCGCTTTAGCAAGAGTAGAAAAATGTTGATATAGCCCTTCTTGGGTGGGCTTGTTATAGTAAGGCGTAACCACTAAGGCCGCATCGGCGCTAGCATCTTGGGCAGCTAAAGTGTTTTCAATAGTAGCATGGGTAGCATAGCTACCAGTACCAACCATAAGAAGGCACTTACCTAGTGTTTCCTCTCGGGCGATACTGATGATTTTCGCTTTTTCTTTTTGGCTTAAGGTAGGGGCTTCACCGGTAGTACCTAAAACCACTAATCCTTGAATATGATAAGATAGCTGAAAACGAATGTTTTTTCTTAAGCCTTCTTCATCTAATTGTCCTTCTTTATCAAAAGGGGTAATAAGCACGGTATAGGCGCCCCAAATTTTAGGTTTCATCATAATTATTTCCTTGTAAAGGGGAGGTGTTGGAAATGTTTTTTTGAGGAGCAGATCATATCCTCTAGAGTAAAAATTCCTTTTTTTCCTATTAACCACTCGGCTGCTGCCAAGGCTCCTCGCGCAAAGCCTTCTCTGTTCCTTGCCTGATGGGTAATGGTAAGAGTATCCGCAGGGGAGTCAAAGATTATCGTGTGGGTGCCAGGTATAGAGCCACAGCGTACGCTTGAGAAATTAAGTTCATGTGGGGCTATAGGACGATCAACTCTATCATAAAGAGGCGTTTTTTTACGCTGAATTTTTTCAAGCAATATGGAAACTAAGCTTTTGGCTGTTCCTGAAGGGCTATCTTTCTTTTGATAATGATGAAGTTCTTGTCCAGCTACATCATAATCATCAAATTCATTCATTAATTGGGCAGCAGCTTCCACAATATTTTTAAAAAGATGAACTCCAATAGAGAAATTAGGAGAAAATAGAAAACCTATTTGGTGTTCATGAATAAGTTTTTTCACTTCCTCCCCATGCTCTTCCCAGCCTGTTGTTCCCATGACTATATTTTTCTTAAATGAAGCAAGCCTTTGAAGATTGCTTAAAACGGCTTGAGGAGCACTAAAATCTATGCAAATATCCGCTTGCTGAATTAAATTTTCTTTAAGAGAAGAGACAGCCTCGCTGGAAGAGAGTCTGGCTACAATGGTATGTCCTTGCTGTAAGGCGATCTCTTCGATCAGATGTCCCATTTTACCATATCCAATAAGCACAATTTTCATGACAAACTCCTAGATTGAACCCACAATAGATACAAAAAATGTAAATAAATTTAAACCATTTTTCAGTAATTTTTAGCTTGTTTTTTTTTGTGTTCCTAATAAGTGAGGGAAGCATTCTAAAGGATTGAATCAAGTTAATATCATGCAGCTAGCTTATTAACGAATGGAGTCTGCTTTAATGGCTTGCCATAAGTTTTGCATATGCTGGCGCTGCTCATGAGTTAAAGGATGGAGAACTAAAAAACAATCATCATTTTGTGTGAAAGCAGCTTTAGTCCAATTGGCAGAACCCACTTCTAATGTATGATCATCTAGCCACATGAATTTATGGTGAAGTAATGCTGTGCCTGCACTGTAAAATAATTTAACACGGTGGCTTTTAAGCATTTCTGCTATCTTAGCGCTCGCCCCGTTAGAGGAACTTCTGTCCAGCACCACTTCTACGTTAACACCCCGCTTTTGGGCCTCCACTACTTCCTTAGCCATATCAAAGCGTGTCCAGGTAAACATAGCGATGCGTATGCTTTTTTTAGCTTCTCGAATCAGTTGCTTAATACGCACGCTTGCTTTTTTATCATCAGGCAGAAAAGAGATTTGTAACTCTTGGTTGCCAGTCAAGTAAGTGTGGTGAGTAACCTCGCCCTTTCTATCATACTCATGCAAAGTAGAAGCCTTTTCTTTAATAGTGGCAGCAAGCGCTTCATTTTTTAAGGCGACGACAAGATTACCATGCATATTTAAAGATTCGTTGGTGAAGTTGGCAGAACCAATCCAGCATTCTATATCATCAATCACTAAGATCTTTATATGCATGAGCCCCTTACCTAAACGCCGAATGAGCTCCACCTGAGGGCCCAATTTTTTGCTAATATAGGGGCATGCCTTGGCATCACAGATAACTTTTACAGGAATACCTTCTTGGCTTTTATGACGTAGAGCGTCGATGATTTCTTCACTCGTCATAGAAAAAATGAGGAGGAGAACGGATTTCTTAGCATTGTTTATAGCCGAAATGTAAGCGTTTTCTAGCTGATCACCCGTTTGATTGGAGAAAAACTTAGGTGTTTCTTCAGCTACAGGAATAGGTTTTATCCATAAAGCATCGTGGAATAAAGCGGTGCCGATTAAAAGTAGAGCAGAGATAAATGTTAAAGCAGACTGGATGAGAAATTTCTCAGAAAACAAGGGGGCTTTACTTTTTCTCATTATGGCATGCTTACGCTAATATTATTAATGCCTATAAGAGCATGATAAAGTCCGGTATGACGTTTTTTTACTTCATCATTCTTAATAGCGATAGCGATCGCTTTTTTGCTTCCGACAATGATTACATGTTTTTGCCCACGTGTTACGCCTGTGTAGAGTAAATTGCGATATAACAAAGCAAAATGGGTAGTATGCACAGGCATAATAATACAAGGACATTGGCTACCTTGATACTTATGCACGGAAACAGCATAGGCAAGGACAATTTCATCAAGATCATTAAATTCATAAATAATATCACGATCTTCTATTTGTATAAGAACTTGCTGCTCAAGAATGTCTATCGCTTTGATTACTCCTATTTCTCCATTATAAACCTCTTTTTTATAATCATTGCGGATTTGCATAACTTTATCTCCGACTAATAACTTTCTCCCTGCTCTAAATAAGGGATTGCTATTTTTATTCAGAGTCTCTTGTAAAACGGTGTTTAAGTTATCGGCCCCAATGATTCCTTTACGCATGGGCGTCAACACTTGAATATCATGGAGAGGATCATAGCCATATCTTTGGGGAAGCCTTTGGGCAATAAGAGCGATAATATTTTTTAATACTTCTTCAGGGGTTACAGCTTCAAGGAAGAAAAAATCGCTCTCACTATGGTTATGAATATCTGGAAAGATACCACTATTAATTTTATGAGCATTAGTAATAATACGCGAGCCTGCCGCTTGACGATAAATTTCTGTTAGCAGAGTGACCGAGATTGTTTGCGAGTTAATCATATCACTTAAGACGTTGCCAGGGCCAACACTTGGCAGCTGATTGATGTCTCCCACAAAGATAAGCCTGCATGTATTGGGAATAGCTTTTAATAAACTATACATGAGAAAGGTATCGATCATACTGGCTTCATCCACTATCAGTAGATCACAATCCAAAGGATTTTCGCGATTACGTTTAAAACCTCCATTTTTAAAATTGTATTCCAATATACTATGAATAGTGGAAGCTTTTTTACCTGTAATTTCACTCATACGCTTAGCAGCACGCCCAGTAGGGGCCATCAGGAGAATTTTATCACTCAATTTTTCTGTAATAGCCAGAATAGCATTTGTGATGGTACTTTTCCCCGTACCCGGGCCACCTGTGATAATATGAAGCTTTTGATAAAGGCAATTTTTTATAGCAATGCTTTGGTTATTAGCTAATTTAATATTTAGCTTTAGCTGAACCCACTCAAGAGCTTTAGGAATATCCACCGCTCTTAAATTACATGCACAGCTATTTAACCTTTTAATTTCACGGGCAATGCCCGATTCGGCTACAAACAGAGACATATTCCAAATAAAAGTTTGTATCTTTTGGTTGTTAACCAGATCGAATAGTTCGATGCGCCGTTCATCTTTTAAAGAGGAAATTCGGGCCTTAACTTGGGGGCTCTCCACCTCCAGCTTTTCTGAAGCTTCAGCCACAAACTCTTCTAAAGGAAAACAGACATGCCCATCCTTAGATAATTCGGACAAGATAAATTCAATACCGGCATCGATCCTTGGAGAGGCATCGTGTTCCATTCCCATTTTCTTAGCAATAGCATCCGCTGTTTTGAATCCAATGCCTGTAATTTCTTGGGCAAGGATATAAGGGTTTTGCTGAACTTTCTCAATGCTATGATTACCATAATTTTTATAAATTTTTTGCGCATAGACAGGACTCACTCCTTTAGACTGCAAAAATATCATAACCTCTCGTACAGATTTTTGCTCATCCCAGCAGGATCTAATTTTTTCAATTCTTTTTTCTCCTAGCCCTTCAATCTCTAATAATTTGTGAGAAGCTTGATCAATCACATCTAGGGTTTCTATCCCAAATTTTTCCACAATGCGTTCAGCATATTTAGGGCCAATTCCTTTGATCAGCCCTGAGCCTAAGTATTTCTTGATCCCTAAAAGATCAGCAGGGGCTTCTACTTGATATTCTTGGCAGATGAATTGCCGTCCATGAACTAGATGCTGCTTCCAATGTCCTTTACAGCGCGCAGTCACACCAGGAAGAGCAGTAGGCATGACTCCAACCACGCACACAAGCTCTTTTAGTTGAGCTGTTTTTAGCTGTGCAACCGTATAGCCTGTCTCTGCATTTTGAAAGGTAATTCTCTCAATGTAGCCAACAACAATTTCCATAAACATTTTGATTGAGCAATTTAAAGATGGATAAACAGGTGAAGAGTTAAAAAATTTACATCTATTCATCTTGTAGTATAGGTGGGTCAGCTACTTTTGAAAAGATCTTTTTTAAATTTTAACTGTTTCTGCCTTAAAGTCTAAAATTAACTACCTCTCTAGATAAGGCCACCTAGCCCATATAAAATGTTGAAAGATAGGAATATCCTGCTATTTTCAGCTCCTTTATGCTCCCTAAATGATTAAAAGATTGAAAAATTTTTAAAAAAATTAATAATACTATTTGTGGTGGTAAAGGAGAAAAAAATGCATAGATTAGCTTTTTTGATGGGAATGGTTGTGATAGGATATATGCCTTTAGAGGCAGCAGAGGAACAGAATGTTGGTGAAGATGAGAGCCAAATAACAGAAGATTGCTATGCTCCAAAGAGGGGGGCCAGATTGTTTTATGGAAGAGCGATAGATAGCCATATGGATGATTTAAATGAAAAAAATTATGGATGGCCAGGCATGCGAGCAGATGCTTTTTATGACCATTTTACTAAATAAAAAATAATAGTTGCTTATCTTTCCTTTGAGGCAAATGTAAAACAAGAAGATAAAAATTAAGCTTAGAATTTTTTTCACTTCAGCTGTAGAGGGGGTTATTTTAGACTTTTTTTCTCTACTTAAATGCTAAAGAGCGCACTCCTTTAGAAAATTTTTTTTGTAGAGTGCCTATTTACATTAGCTTACATCTTCAATAAAAAATCTTATCAAATTAACTTTTCATAATTACTCTCATCGTATAATGTGACAAATATTGGGTTAAAAGTATAAGTGGGTAAAGGGAGCTTTTAATTGATCAATAGAATTTATAAAGAAGCTTTAAGCCAAAAAAATTAGAGGTGGAGGCAAATGCTAAGGAGATTAGATGAAGTCTAATAAGCAAAAGCAATTATACGATACGTTATCTAAAAATCATGCTTGTTATGTTCTTATTACCTGCGATAAACCCGTAGAAGATGGTAACATGCAAGTGCAGATGACTTATGAAGGGGACTCTTCTTTAGTTGCTTATCTGCTACAAGGGGCCCAATCTTTTATCGATGAAAAAGAAGAAGAAGCTTTCTTATAAAAAATTAAGCCTTACTTGAAAGCCTTCTTTCCTATTAAATAAGCAGGAGGCCTCTAGTTCTGAGGAGAGAGGTTAAAGAAATATTCTTAGAAGCTCTTCATCTTGCTTAATTAGAAGAAAATATTTATCGCTCAGGAAATTTAGCCTGATCCAGCTTTAATAATGATTGAAAAGAATAAACGCGCATAAAAGCATTTTTTATCGTGTGGCATAAATTTTTTAAGATGAGTTTTTTTGTGAAAGCAAAAGTAATATCATTGATTAATATTCTACGCATAGGGTTCTATTTAAGCTTGCAGAATTTTTTTATCACCACTATTTATAGAGAGAGCTAGCTTCTCTATTGCCTTTAGTTCTGAAATTCGGGTTGTGCCAATAAAGCTTTGCTCTAAATGTTATTAAGCAGGCTCTCACACTTACTACTTTACATTTTGATGAGTTTGTTATAAGGTTGACCCTAATTAATAGACTTTAGAGCATTTTTGTATAGTAATGAACTTAACGCGTGAACGTCAGTTTTTTCTATGGAGCGTGGTAGGTCCACTCTTAGCCTTAGCTACCCTTTTCATCATGCTCTTGCGTCCCACTCCACTCACACCCTTGTTAGCCTTCAGTCTTGTTTTAGGTTTACCTGTTTGCTGGTATTTAAAAAGAGGCGGTCTCATTTTAGCTGGCTTTTCATTAGCATTTTTGCTGTCTTTCTATCATCCGATACTTATTAATTCTCCGGCGTGGCATGGAGGGATTACTTTTTCCATTTTACTTACTTTTTTTATCACCAGTTATAGCTATGATACTGCTTTAGTTCTGATACAAGAGGTTCAATCTCCCTCTTCTGCTACAGAAGAAGGCTTCTTCAAGCTTGAAAATGGGAGGCTAGAGAGCCAGCATGAAAAAGAAAGTCCCCAGGAAAAATTAGAGAAAATTACTCAAGAACTCTATCACTCTCAGCAGAAAAATAATCATCTAGACTCTCTTTTAAAAAGCTCTCAAGCTGAGATTGAGCAGGTAAAATTAGAAAATGAAAAGTATAAGGCTGATGCCCAAGCTATTAAACATGAACTTGAAATAAGATCTTTTAAAGAGGAGCAGCTATTACAAGAGCTGCTGGACAAACGTGGAGAAGCCCTGCAGCTTAGCGATCAACTCGTTGAAATTAATAAAGAGCTAGCTAAGCGAACAGAAGCACTCAAGCTTATGCAGGATGATCCTCCATTAGAAAAGCTTAGGCTGCAATACCAAGCTGACATGCAAAGTGCAAATAAACAACTAGAAGCACTTACTGAGGGGCTAAAAGATTCCCAACAAGAGGCTCAAGCTTTTAAGAAAGAAGTGCATTTACTCACTGCAGAGCTGAATAATCAAGCGGTTAAAAATGAGCGTATGCTAGATGAGCTTTTGGAGAAACGTAAGGAAATCCTTTACATTAAAGATCAACTTCAAGAAGCCCATGAAGAGCTGGAAAAGTGTGCAAGTATCATTGATAGCCATTCTGCAGAAAATATAGAAAATATCAAAAGCCAATATCAACGAGAAATTCAACATTTTGAAGAGCAGGTGGGAGCTCTTTCTCAAGCACTAAAAGATTTTGAAGAGAAAAGCTCCTGGCTAGAAGAGCGATCTGAACAAGCTAACCTTGAGATAGAACTTGCCAAGCAAGAAATTGAGCGTTCTAAGGATAACCTGCAGTTCATGCAAAAAGAGCTAGAGCTTAAAAGTTTTAATGAAAAGAAAGCTTGGGAAGAACTGGAAGAAGAAAAGAAAGCTTCTCTTGAAGTAAAAAAGCAGCTGCAACAAGTGCAAAATGAGCTTAAAGATTGTATTCTTTGTCATAAGAGTGAAACGCAAAATCTTAGCGAGCTAATTAATGCCAAAGATCAAGAGATATTTAACATACAATTTAGTCTGCAGAGTGCTTTAGAAGATTTACAAACGCATGAAAAAGAACTAACTCAGCTTCAGGAAGAGAAAATAGCCTATCAAGATCTACAAGAAAAATGGGCCCATCAAATCGAAGACTTGCAACAGGAAAAGATAGGCTTAAATTCTACTCTTATAAAGTTTCAAGATGAGCTCCAACAGTTTAAGGGTCTTGAGCAAGAAAAAGCGCGGTTAGAAGCGGCTTTAAAGGAAAACATGCAGGAGCTTGAGGCAGCTCGCCTGGCAATAGAAAAAGCAGAGGAAAGTGCTAAGCAGCATGCTAGGCAAGATAAGAAAGAAAAACTTATCCTTCAACCTACACCCAATTCTCATGAAGAGTATGCTTTAAGGCGCCGTGCCGAGGGAATGTACTTACAGCTAAAAGAGCAATTTAATGATAAATCTATTGTTTTAGAGCACACCAGGCAAAAGCTTTTTTATGCAGAAGAAAAAATTTCTCAATTACAACTGCTTATTCAAGAAAAAGAGCAGTTTAATGTAGACCCTTATGCCCAACATTTAACGCAACATATCATCCAAATGCAAAACCAATTGGATAATTTAGAAAAAACTTATTATCTAGAGGTAGAGAGTTTAAACGAGATTATTACTAAGCTTAGCTTATAATTTTTTATTCTTATAAAAAAAGGTAAAGCCCTCGCCACTTGCTCTAGCTACTAGCTTGCAATGAGGGTAAGCGAGAGTAGGTATATACAAGGAAAAGGGAAGGTGAGGGGAAAATTAAAGATTGTTATCTTTGCCAGTTAGTTAAAATTTCATGCCCCTCAGGAGTAATAAGTAAAGTATGCTCAAATTGAGCACTCGCTTTACCATCTTTAGTGCGAGCAGTCCATTCATCCTCTTGGTCAATTATCGCCTCTTGAACCCCTGCATTTATCATAGGCTCGATAGTAAATATCATCCCTGGTGCCAAAGGAATCTGGCTTCCATTATAAGCATGAGGAATTTGGGGGTTTTCATGAAAGTTTATTCCTACCCCATGTCCTACAAACTGATGGACAACAGAACAGTGATGCGCGCGCGCATAAGCTTCTATTACGTTACCAATTTCTTTGATTTCCACCCCAGGTTTACAAATAGCAAGAGAGCGTTTTAAACACTCATACGCTACTTCCATGACTAGCTGTTTTTCTTCTGAAACTTTACCTATGCTAACCATCTTGCTGCAGTCGCCATAGTAGCCTTCAAAAATGCAAGTGACGTCAATATTTAATATATCTCCCTCTTTTAAGGGGATTTTATTAGGAATGCCATGACAAACGACCTCATTAAGAGAAGTACAAATGCTTTTAGGAAAAGGTGGATGGCCATAGTGAAGAGGAGCAGGAACGGCTCCCATCTCTAAATGCAACCGATGCGCAAAATCATTGATTTCCAAGGTGGTAATACCCTCTTTAGCTATTTTACAGGTTTCTTCAAGAATATAGGAAGCTAGATGGCAGGCTCTACGTATGGCTGTGATTTCCTGCTCATTTTTAAGGATGATATTGTATCTTTTTAAATACTCTTTCTTTAAAAGTTGGAAGTGTTCTGTTTCTTTTAATGCAGGATTAAGATGAGGAAAATGGCATTTCTTCCATTTTTTACCGCTTTTACACCAACATTCATGATTTCGACCGATCATAGAGTTCCTTAAATCCCCAAAGATAAGCAGTAGACTTTTTGGCAGATTTGATATATCTTATTTTAAGTAAATTTTAGAAAAGGGCTTTTTTTCTCTCCTGAGCATTATAGATGAATGATCGATTGACTTAAAGCCGTTTTTTATTAAGGCCGCTTGGAATAATGTACCCTGGCTACATGCTTGGGTGGCAGATGATATTAACTTGTTTCAAAAAAATTATTGGGATTATGAAGCCTGCTGATTTGATACCCCCTTTTCCTAAAGATAATAGAAAAGTTACCATTCATGATGGCATATGGTACTTACCCGATAGGCATCTAGCTCAAAATCATTTTGAGTTTCCTGGGTGGTCTCATCCTTCGCTTTTTGGCAATGATCAGCCTGTTAACGTAGAATATTGCAGCGGAAATGGGGCTTGGATAGTAGCACAAGCAGAGGCTCATCCTCATCTTAATTGGGTAGCCATCGAGAGAAAATTTACCCGTGTGCGAAAGATCTGGTCCAAAATTAAAAATGGCTCGCTCAAGAACTTGATTGTCGTTTGTGGAGAAGGGTTGATGGCCACTCGCACTTACTTTCCTTCTGCTAGTATTGCTAATGTATTCATCAACTTTCCGGATCCTTGGCCTAAATTGCGACATGCTAAGCACCGTTTAATACAGCCTCACTTTGTCCAGGAATTAGCCCGGGTGATGCAAACAGATAAAGCTCTCACTTTTGTTACGGATGATATAAGCTACTCACAAGAAGCGATTGAAGTTTTCTTGTCAGCCGCAGATTTTAAATCTTACTATTCTCACCCCTACTTTTCTACCGAAGAAGAAGGTTATGGCACTTCTTATTTTGAGGAGCTTTGGCGTTCAAAAGGCAAAATGATTCGCTATCATAGGTTTATTAAAAAATGAGTGCCGAGGAGATCCCTGAAGATACAAAAAGGCTAGTTTGGGATAAACCTTACTTTTATTACCAAGGAAAAATTTTTAAGCCTAAGCTTTATGAATGGCAAGCAGAGGATGAAAAAATCCCTGCTAGCTATAATGTCATTTCACTTAAATTAGATGGCAAAGTGACGGCAAGCCTTGACTGGAAAAAAATAGAAAAGGTTGCAGAAAATTATTCGAAAGAAGGCTTTCTGCTTTTTTGGGACTTAGATTTAGGTTTATTTGATCGTTTAGAGTGGCCCTTATCTAATCAAACCCAGTTTTTATCTCTGCTTCTTTCTCTCGAGCACTTTCGGGATAATTTATGGGATAAATTTAAAGCTCAAACCTTAGGGGTAAACATCTATCGAGGGCCCATAAACTTTAAATCTCAAATGAGCTGGGATGATGAACTACAATCTAATTATAAAGAGTGGAAAACTACGAGGGGTAATGAAAATGATCAATTACCCTTTTCTACCTCTCAAGCCTTATTTGCACGTGAGGTGGGAGCAGAATATTTAGCACTTTTAGCCAATCGAATGCCTGATGAAATGCCTATCTTTGTGACTTTAGATAAAGATCTATCGTTAAGCTTAAGTTTAGAAGTTCAGCTAACGCACCGCGAACGATGGGGGAGATTACATCTGCTCGTTAAAAATAGTGAGCTTCCCTACTTATTTAATTTTAAGCCTGCACCTGTAGGTGTTTGCCTCCCTAACTATCAATGGAGAGATCAACAAACCTATCAAGAGCTAGAAGAGATATTACGCGATTTATTAAATGAAAGAGTTGCTTTTAATATTATCCCAGAAAATTATCTTCTTCATGAATGGGAAGGATTGGACTATTTAGTCGTCATTTCCTCCAGCTTAACAAGGCAAGGTAAGCGCAACCTGCAAGGCTTTTGTGCTGCAGGGGGGACAGTCATTACTGTGGGTTCTTCTCTAGGATTAGCAAAAGAGATACCGTATGTAAAAAGTGAAAAAGGATCTTTTAGCATGATGAATAATAGAGATGGCGAGTAAGGCAGCTTAACTTTCATTCTCTATTAAGGGTTTGGGCAAGAGAAAAGTTTAGTTGATTAGCCTTCCTTTTTAAGCCCCAAAAAAGTAATAAAATTTTATTTATAAATTTTACTTTTGCTCTTCATCATTTATTGTTCATCGGTTATAACAAGGCTATCCTATTCAAGTGAGGTTTTTTTATGTCTATGGTAGAAAAGTGTGGTGTGAACAGTCGGTCATTTGATCGTTTTCTTGCTACTGCGAAACTCAAGGAACTAGCCAGGCATCCTTGTGACTTAACGGATCCCCAACTCTTAACTCCAACTCGTTTGCAGCAGCTTAGTGCTGAAGCTTGTGGCATAAAATTTTTGTATGGCACAGAACAAGTAACAGAAGAGGTTATGCAAGCTTTGGTGGAGCTATCACGCGAAGCAGGCGTAATACAAGCGATGAAAAAGATGCAGGCGGGTGAAACTGTTAATAAAATTGAAGGCTTTCCTAGTGAGAATAGAAAGGTTTTACATACAGCGGTAAGAGATTTTTTTGAGGCTCCTAATCAGTCGAAAGAGGCTTGCGAGGCAACAAAAGAGGCTAAAAAGGAGATCGATAAGCTGCAGCATTTTATCAATAAAATTGATAAAGATCAAAGTTTTACAGATTTAATCATGATAGGCATCGGAGGTTCAGATTTAGGACCCAAAGCCCATTATTTGGCTTTGCAGCCTTTGCAGAAAAAGGGCCGAAAAGTGCACTTTATTTCCAATGTCGATCCTGATGATGCCGCCATGGTTCTTAAAGATGTGGATCTGTCTGCTACTTTAGTGGTTTGTGTATCAAAATCTGGGACCACACTTGAAACATTAACGAATGAAGAAATTGTTCGGTCTCATTTCCAAAAAGCTTCCCTTCATCCTCGTAATCATTTTGTAGCTGTTACAGGTCGTGGCAGCCCTATGGATAATCCTGATCAATACCTAGAAAGCTTTTACATTTGGGATTGGATTGGAGGACGTTATTCTACCACCTCGATGGTAGGAGGAGTGATGCTTTCTTTTGCCTTTGGATTTGAAGTGTTTTGGGAGCTACTTAGAGGCGCTAACGCGATGGATAAGGTGGCTTTAAATCCAAGCATCAAGCATAATTTGCCTTTACTAGGAGCTTTATTAGGCATTTGGAATCGAAATTTTTTAGGGCATCCTACCGTGGCGCTTATTCCTTACTCTCACGCTTTATCACGTTTTCCTGCTCATATCCAGCAGCTTGACATGGAATCTAACGGAAAACATACCGATCGAAGAGGCAATCACGTTAATTTTCAGACAGGGCCTATCATATGGGGTGAGCCGGGTACCAATGCCCAACATTCGTTCTTTCAGCTTATTCATCAAGGAACTTCTCCTATTCCTGTGGAATTTATCGGTTTTAAAGAATCTCAGTATAAAAAAGATTTTTTATATAAAGGGACTTATTCTCAAGAAAAGCTGCTAGCTAATCTTTTTGCGCAAGCCATAGCTTTAGCAGCCGGTCAAAAAGATCCTGAAAATATAAATAAAAGCTTTTTTGGCAATAGGCCTTCTCATATTCTGTTAGCACGTCAGTTAACGCCCCATATTTTAGGCTCTTTACTTGCCTACTTCGAACATAAAGTAGCCTTTGAAGGATTTATCTGGGGGATTAATTCTTTTGATCAAGAAGGAGTGCAATTGGGTAAAATTTTAGCTAATAAAATTGTTGATCAATTTTCTTTTAAAAGAGGGATAGGCGAAAAATCTGAGTTTGCTTTAGGTGAGGCAATGGTTCGCCATTTAGAGACTTTGTAATGTCCTTAGGGAGAAAATCATGTTGAAAATCGAAATTCCTAAACGTGCCGCGCATTGCATGCATGGCAACGAACCTCTTATTCCAGAGATGGAGTTTTATTCGATCTTGCTTTCTCAACAAGAAGAATATGAGAGGAAAGACTTTTGCTTAGCTTGCTGGGAAAAATTTGCTAAAGAAAATTTTAGCGCTAGGGCTAAAACGGCTTGGAAAGCTAAAGTCGTTTCGAAAAAAGAGAAGGAAGAGATATCTTTTAAAACACGCGATGAAAAAGCTTTTTATTTATTAAAAAACTTATTGCAATCTCCTTCGGAAGAAGAATGGGCAGAAGCATTCATATTGGCACTTTACCTGGCGCGACGAAAAATTATTTATTTAAGGCAAGAGTTGGCGCAGGAAGATGGATCGGTACTTGCTATTTATGAGGTAGCAGCTACTGAAGAGATGTGGGCTGTTAAACGAAAGCCATTGAGCGGTAGCGACATTGAAGCCCTTCAAGTAAAAATTGCCGAAAAGTTAGCGCGCTAAGCCATGCAGAAATCCTCTTCTAGTCTTTTGGATACTATTTTTGAAGATTTTCTAAGCTATATAGGCTCGGAAAAAGGTTTAGCTGTAAATACTATAGAAGCTTATCAACGAGATATAGCCGCATTTTTTGCTTTTTTAAGCAAGAAAGGCTTTAATGCTATACAACAGGTCGATGAAGAACATCTGATGGATTTCGTGGCCTCTCTGCAAGCAGCAGGATATGCCAGTTCAAGTATTGTACGCAATCTCATAGCCATTAAAGTATTATGTCGTTTTCTAAAAAGAGAGGGGAATCTACCCAGCAATTTCTCCTTATATTTTGCTACACCTAAAGCTTGGCAGCTTATCCCTACAGTGCTCTCTTACGAAGAAATTGAAAGATTATTAGAAGCTCCTGATGTAGAGACTCTGCAAGGCTCACGGGATAAAGCTATGCTAGAAATTATGTATGCGTGCGGGTTGCGGGTCTCTGAAGTTTGTAGCTTGAAGATCTATGATGTGGATGATGAGTATGTGCGGGTGATGGGTAAAGGAAAGAAGGAACGTTTAGTTCCTATAGGATTTAAAGCTATCCAAGCTATCGATCATTATCTTCATCATTATCGCTCATTAACAGAGAGTGAAAAATCTAAAGAATTATTTGTTTCTAGTCGTGGAA
The DNA here is from genome assembly GCF_018342435.1 of Neochlamydia sp. AcF65. Taxonomy (NCBI): domain Bacteria; kingdom Pseudomonadati; phylum Chlamydiota; class Chlamydiia; order Parachlamydiales; family Parachlamydiaceae; genus Neochlamydia; species Neochlamydia sp. AcF65. Next base: position 5,394 of record NZ_JAEMUE010000029.1, on the reverse strand, counting down.
AACCTATCGATCGAGTGAGTGTATGGAGGATGATCAAAACATATATGAAAAAGGCAGGAATCCTTAAAAATATATCCCCTCATTCTCTTCGCCATTCATTTGCCACTCATCTATTAGAAAATGGGGCTGACTTACGCGTTATCCAAGAAATGCTTGGGCATGCAAGTATCAGTAGTACAGATAGATACACGCAGATCAGCAAATCGCGCTTGCAAAAAAGCTTTGATGAATTTCACCCGCGGGCTTAATTGAATATTAGAGGGTTAAAAAATTAAGAAAATATTTATATATCTTTAAGTAAAAGCCGTTTAGCATTTTCGGCATGATGCTGAAGCTCTAAAAATTCAGGATGGTTGGAGGCATATTCTATAGCCAAATCTAGGGCTTGCAGAGCACTCTCTCTATCATGCAGAGCAAAGAGACATTTAGCTAAATAAAAATAGGGAACGGGGTTATCAATACGGCATATAGCTGCCATTTCGTAAGCATCGATAGCAGCTTCGTAATCTTTGTTAAGTTGTGAGCACATTCCTAACCCCACCCAATATTCATGGTTATAAGGATTAAGAGTGACCAGGAATAAGAAAGCTTGAGCCGCTTCCCCATAGCGACGATGATCAAAGAGGCGATAGGCAGCGCCATAGAATTTAGCCATAGTTTCATCGCTAAATTCTAAAATTTGCTGAGCAGTTTTACCTTGGGCAAGTTGCTTTTTAAGAAGCTTTTTATTTTTAAGCTTCATTTTGACTTTTTTAGTTATCTTAAATTCACCAATATCGTCGCTTTCCATTTTTAACCCCGTTGGGCTGATATTATGAATTTCTTCTTCAGTTTGTCAATAAAACATTTCAGGCTTGTTTCTTATCTTCTGATTTAGCATAATACTTCCTCAATAATAAAGAGGTTTATATGACAACGTTAGCATCTGTCGACTTAAAGAGTGATAGAAGATCTATTCATCTGCCTGTTAATCCTGCATGGCGAGAGAAAGCTTCTCAGGCTTTTTCCAAAGTGAAGGAAGTGGCTAACGTTGTGTTTATTAGCCTACTAACTTTAGCTCTTTTTGCTACCAATCCTGGAATGTGCTTTATTTCATTAGTAATAGGGGTAGCTTTTAGTCAATCGATAGAAAAGGCTGTAAATAGGATAAAAGTATTCCTGTCCGCTTATTCCGTGCCTGTAATTATTGCCTGTTGGGGAATAGGTATGTTGGTATTGCCTGTCTTCCTTGCTACTGCCGCAGTTATTTGGCAAGCCTCATTAGGAAGCTATCTTTATAAAAAAGCTGATGAAAAAATGCTTTATAAAGCTTGAAAGGAATTCTAAAAGTTCTATTTTTCTTTTTATTCACCCCTTTTTAATTGGATTAGCTTATAAATAAGGCTAGCTACAAGATAAAAATCTTTGTACCAATTTTTTAATGCTTGAAGTAATTAAAACGAGCGAAGAAGCTAGCTATTAATTTATTCCTTAAGCGGGCGTGAACTACAAAGAGAAAGGAAGAGGTTATTTGAATAGATTTTAAATTAATACCCCCACCTTAAGTAGAACTGATTATTTTTCGAGCGTTTTTATTTAATTTTCTTACCTATAAGCTTGCTAAAAAGAGCATCTAGTTTTTTTTAGCCTCTCTCTCTTTAATATTTAAAAATTAATTTAAAAGAATAAAGTCAAAAAAAAATAGAAGTTTTTGGCAAGTTTATTAGCTCATTCTTTAGGAATTTATACGCTGCTTGAGCATCTCGTTTACCACGGTGGGTGCCGCTTTACCTCTAGTTTCTTTCATCACTTGTCCTACTAAAAAAGCAAATGCTTTTTCTCTACCTGCTTTAAAATCAGCAATAGATTGAGGGTTTTGTGCTAAGACTCTATCCACAATAGCTGCAATTTCCCCTTGATCGCTCACCGGTTTAAAATCAGGATTATCAGCTACAATTTTTTCACAATCCATCTGGGGCTGAGCAACCATTTGATCAGCTACAGTTTTAGCTATTCTTCCCGTGATCGTTCCTTTATCAATCATATTTACTAATTTGGCTAGCTGAATAGGAGGAATACCAAGAGTTAAAAGATTTTTGCCCGAATCTTTAAGCCTTCCTGCAAATTCTACAATGATCCAATTACAAAGATTGCGTGCATTTGAGCAATTTTTAAGAGCTTCCTCGAAGTAATCAGCTATTGGCTTATCTTGCGTTAAAACAAAGGCGTGATGAGGAGAAAGACCAAGCTCGGCTACATAACGCCTCTCTCTTTGCAAAGGTAGTTCCGGTAATGACTGGCGCACTTCCTCAATATAGCTATCGGTCAAAACAATAGGCACAAGATCGGGTTCAGGAAAATAACGATAGTCATCGGCTCGCTCTTTACGGCGCATAAGAACCGTCTCTTTTTTTTCCGGATCCCATCGATAAGTGGACTGTTGAATAATTTGGTTGTAAGGAATGTTAGGATGCTTTATGTAGGCAGAGATTTGACGTTTAATTTCGCATTCAATAGCTACATGCATATTGCTGAAAGAATTCATGTTTTTGATTTCAATCTTATTACGAAGCCCCGTTTCGCCTTTCAGGCGCACGGAAATATTAGCATCTACACGTAGCGAGCCTTCTTCCATGTTGCAATCAGAAACATCAATATATTGTAAAATGGCTTTTATAGCTGATGCATAAGCTACAGCTTCATCGGCAGAATGAATGCAGGGCTCAGAAACAATCTCAATCAAAGGAACACCTGCACGATTATAATCCACACCCGCAAAATTGGTAAAATGTTTAAGCATGCCTGCATCATCTTCCAAGTGTACCCGGTTGACAGCAAAAGTTTTCTCTATTCCATTAACTTCGGCGACAACAGTTCCTCCCAATACAATAGGCTGCTCAAATTGGGTGATCTGAAAATTGCGAGGGCTATCAGGATAAAAATAAGATTTACGATCAAATTTGCTAAATTTAGCGATAGTGGAATTGATGGCACATCCAAATTGCACGGCTTTTCGAACGGCTTCCTTATTGAGCACGGGTAGGGCTCCTGGCTGGCCTGTGCAAACTTCTGTAATGTTTGTATTAGGTTCGTCGCCAAAATGATTGGGAGCTACGCTAAACAGTTTAGTTTTGGTGTTAAGTTCGGCATGTATTTCAAGACCAATTACGGCTTCCCAGTTAATATGCTGCGTCATTGAATTTCTCCTATTTCACTAGTTCAGGCATGTGCATATGATAGGAGGTAGCCTTTTCAAAAGCATGGGAGACTTGAAAAACACCTACCTCATCTTTTTGAGGACCTATTAATTGCAAGCCCATAGGTTTTCCTTCAGCAGAGAAACCGGCAGGAATGCTGATGGCAGGAAGACCTGCTAAGTTAATGCCTATCGTGTAGATGTCTTCTAAATACATTTGTATGGGATCTTTAATCGATCCTATTTCAAAGGCCGCAAAAGGGCTAACGGGACTGGCCACCAAATCACATCTTTTGAAGGCTTCTTGATAGCTTTGTATAATTAAAGTACGAATTTTTTGTGCTTTTTTATAGTAAGCCTGTTGATAACCGGAGGAAAGTACGAAGGTGCCTAGAAGAATTCTTTGCTTCACTTCTTCTCCAAAGCCCTCACTTTTTGAAAAATCATAGATTTCATCTAAGGTTTGAGCGCGGCTAGAACGGTGGCCATAGCGCACTCCATCAAAGCGTGCTAAATTGGTAGAAGCTTCGGCTGTGGCCAGAATGTAATAGACAGGTAAAGAATACTTTAAAATACTTAAATCTATTTCTACTATTTCAGCTCCCAAGCTCTTCAGAATTTCTAAAGAATTGTTAAAGACTTTTTTAGGCTCGGCAGCAAGAGTATCTAAAAAATGCCAAGGTACTCCAATCTTTTTTCCTTTAATGTCCTTATTCATCTTCGTAAGGTAATCGTCCGCTTCAGCGGGTAAGCTGGTAGAATCTTTATCACAGTGCTTTCCAATCACTTCCATCACTAAAGCGGCATCTCGCGTATTGGTAGCAAAAGGGCCTATTTGATCCAGGGAAGAAGCATAAGCGACTAATCCATAACGAGAAACTCTCCCGTAGGTAGGTTTAAAACCCACGACTCCACAAAAGGAAGCGGGCAAGCGGATAGATCCTCCTGTATCGCTGCCTAGCGCAAGGGGACACAAGCGTCCAGCAACAGCAGCAGCAGATCCACCTGAAGAGCCACCGGGAGTGCATTTTAAGTTCCAAGGGTTATAAGTTTTTTGTAAAGCAGAGCTTTCATTAGAAGAGCCCATCGCAAATTCATCCATGTTAGTCTTGCCTAAAAGAATCGCATCTTCTTCTTCCAAAAGGCGAACAACCGTAGCATCAAAGGGAGCGCGATAATTAACGAGGAATTTAGAGGCGCATGTAGAAATTTCTTCTTTAATATGAATGTTGTCTTTAATAGCCATGGGAACAGCCGCAAGTTTTCCTAGTTTTTCTCCCAACGCTCTCTTCTTATCCAGCTGCTTAGCTTTTTCAATCGCGCGCTCTTTGTACACTGCAAGAAAAGCTCCAATCTGGCTATCATATTGATCGATGCGTTTTAAAAAAGCTTCGGTAACAGCTAGTGCGGTAAGATCACCTTTTAAAAACTTATCTTTAATTTCACATGCGGTCAGTGTGTGTATCATGTCTTTCCTTCAGATAATCAGTTTTGCTTAATGACGGTAGGAACTTTTATCATTCCTCCAATGTGCGCAGGAGCATTGGATAAAAACTTTTCACGCGGCAGGGTAGGCCCAGGCACATCTTCTCTCATCACATTGCACATATCAGCCAGAACATGATCACAAGGTGGCACATCATCGGTATTGATTTCATTCAATTGCTCAAAGTAGCCAATAATTTTTTTTAAATTGTTAAGCAGGACCTCTTTTTGTTCTTCAGAACACTCGATGCGACTTAAAGCCATTAGGTTTTGAATAGTATCTTTGTCAATATGTGCCATTTTATAGCTCCTGGAATGAATCGCTTTATAATAATGAGAGTCTGCTTATTATGCAACAGAAGCTAAAAAATTTGCAGGTGACAGGGGTGTAAACAAAAGTGTTGGCAATTTTTTCTAAGCAGCAGCTTTGTAAGAATTCCAGTAAGCATCCCAATAACCATTTAATCTACCTATTCTTAAGCTCAGCATCGCGTTAGCATTTTCTGTCTTCCACCAAGCTCCCGCTATCTTCAGCCTCTTTTGCACCACATGCCTATGGCTACTCTCTATCTCGCCTGACCCAATCGGTAAGCCTTTATCTAAAGCGCTTTTATAATTCATCATATCCAGTCTTCTTTCCATATACCTATAGCATCTTACTAAGCCATTCTCCTGCTCAGGATGATCTAGCGCCTTGAACTTATTTTCAATCTCTTTGAAAACTTCTTGGCTTT
>NZ_JAEMUE010000028.1:0-47274 GCF_018342435.1 Neochlamydia sp. AcF65 | reverse complement strand
GTTTGCTTAATTGGGAGCGGTATGAATTGAAAGGTTCCTGTACCGTTCTAAGAGAGGCTTGTGGGGAAGTTCCACAGGTCGACTCACCATATTGACCACCCGCGCCCTAAAGCTCGATACCCTTTAAACCCATGGAATCTGCGAAAGGTTTCATCAGGCCATCCGGAACGAATTTTATGCCCTAGCTTTTAGGAAGAAAGTGTTTAAAAATGTTGAAGAATTACAAGAGGATGTGGATAAATAGATAAATGAATATAATAGCGAGAGAACATATACAGGAAAGTATTGTTTTGGTAAGACGTCTTTACAAACATTTTTAGATGAAAAACACTCGTGCAAGGAAAGATGCTAGATAAGTTACAACTGGCAGAAAGAGTATCTGCCAGGTAACCCATGTTTGTCAATTCCCATACTATTTATGGCAATTCAATTGAAAACTTGCTAACAGATGTTTTATAAAGATTGTGCCACTTTACATTAACACCTTGCTTTTTTATAGAGGACCACCTTGCTTGACGAGCTGATCCCAGTATTGGCACATTTCAGGAGACAAGTAGGGGCGTATGCTTTTGAAATCAGGATCTCTAAAAGGATACTCAGTGTCAATAAAAGCAAATTTTCCTGATAAAGTATAAGGAATGTTATCAGGTCTATAGCTTGATCCATTGGCGCGACTGATAATAATATAGAGTTCATTGAGTATCTCAGGCGTTACCTTACTTCTCCATGCTAAATAATTTTGTTCCTTAGGAACAAGCTGCATGTCTTGTACGATCAATATGGCCACTTTTGGGTCTACTCCGGCCGCTTTAGCAGGTGCATGGAAAGAGGGCAATACATAAATATATTTCTGGGGCACAGTAAAATGTTGAATATTTTTTTTCTTTATTACTTTTCTTACTAAATTAGCGCCTGCACACCGTCGAGCAAACCATTTCCAACCAGGAACATTACGTTTAATGCGAAGTTCAGTATCAAAATAAAGCTTAATCAAATAATCGGGTAAACTAGGATGTTTAGCTACAATGATAAAGCTTCTAGGTTGCTTGTAAAGTATGCTGAAACCTGCTTCCACTAATGTTTGCGAATTAAAGGTAACCCGAGATGTTTGGAAGATTTGATCTGCAATGGCGGTAATTTTTGAGTTAACGGGTAATAGGTAGGGAGCCAGTTCTTTTTTAATTTTATTGTTTAGCAGAGGATTATCTACAATATTTTTGCAGCTATAGGTTCGCTCTGCTAAAGTCTTATTCAATGGCTCTGAGAAGAGCTGATGTTCATCATTCAAACTTAACCATATTGAATGCACTTCTTTCTCGCATCTTTTTAACTTATCTTCATCATTTATATAATGAGCTTTCTCATATGCTTCTTTTAGAGGAAAGAGAGCAGGATAGAAAGCTACGGCTCGTGTCCATAAGAACTCAATCTCCGCAGGCTCAAATTTAAGGGGAGAATCCGAGGAATCTTCTTGACTGGTAGATTCAATATTTTCTTTCATATAAAAGAGTAAAGAAGCAATCGCTTGAATAGTTTGATCTTTTGTATCCTCAATAGCAGTGGAGACTTCAGCAAAAAGCGCCACGCAATGAAAAAGAGGTACAAATAACATAAGAAAGGCAAAAGAAGATTTAGGCTTTGTAAAGAATACCATGGTTACCATCTTATTAATAGTGAGTTGCTTAGTCTATTTTTTGTTTTGTGTCATTCACGACTATATATTTATAAGTTTTTTAAAAGCAAAAAATAAGTGACTCAAGAAGAAAATATGAATACCTAGCTGCCTTCTTTCAGAAAGCGGAGGAGCCTTAACGCTATGAATATTGGAAAAAGGGATAGGCTTTTTTTCTTAATTTTTGATTAACTATCAGGCAAGAGGGGTTTTAGCCTTGCATGCAAAATGTTTTTAGAAACAATTGGCTAGCCTTTTCTTTTATAATCTCTATTTTCTTCTCAAGTCAACCCCATCATGGCGGTACGATTGGCTACAAAAGATAGCTTCCTTTAAAAGGTCCACGCAATCGAAGCGATTAGAATAACACTCCTCCTTAGCTGGTTAACGCAATAAGAAGAGAAGCTAGGAAGACGCCAACCTAAAAGCCATTTTTCCTGGCAGACAAGGAACGTAGAAATAGATAAACCTCAACCGTTCTATCTTCTTAGAAGCAGTAACTACTCTTTTGGTACTTCTTAAAATAGCTTGATATAGAAAGAAATGCTAAGATTATTCACTATTGAAAATGGCTAGATAAAACTGCAATTATTAATTCAGGTAAGCATAGCAATAGGCTTTCCTATAGACCTAGGCAAGAACCAGTATTAATGAAGCGATAGATTATCAACTTGTTAATTTAATTATTAAAATTAAGGTATCCATTTAGGTTTTCAGCCGTAGGTTCCCTCAGACTCATCAGATACCATCCAAGTCATTTTACTGCTAAAAAAGGTTAAAATATTTAAAAAAGCAGGTAAGAATAGAGAAAAGTGAAGGTATTTACGCTTGCATACCATTCCTTCACCTTATGTTCTTCGAATGCCTACACTTTTTTAAGAGAGATTAGAAGCTATAATTTAGCATCTAGAAGCAGCTTTTCAGCTTCAGCTTCTATTTCCCATTTTTGAGCAAGCTTTAAAGCGGTGTTAATTAGTAATAACTGAGGAGATAGGGGAGAGAGAGTAGCATCATTTAAATTTTCAATTGCATCTAAAATATGCTCTCTAATTGATTCATAAGCAGCTAATTTAGAAGATGTTTGTTTAGCTACTTCGTAATATTTTTTTACTATTAAATCATGTAAAGCATCGAAATAACAATCAGCCTTAGGGCTAATATGTTGTAAGCGTCTATAAACTAGTTCAGACTTTCCTGCTGCCTCTTCTCTTGCAGAAGTGAGACAAGCTATTCCTACAATACTTGCTATTTTATTCTTTTTCTCTTGGGACAAATTAGTTTCTATTTGCTCATGCAAATTATATCCTTCGTCTACTAGATTTATAATTATAGAGTTTGCATAGCCTAATGTTTTTTTGTCTAAAGGCTCTAACAGGAAGGTTAAAAATTGTGAGATGGTACCAAATGACTCAAGCCAGGGTCGCGGAGAATCCATTAAAAAAGAGGAAGAATTTCTTATGGTTTCCTGATAAGTTCTAATGATTTTAATTAAATTAGCCAGCTCTTTTTGAGTGTAGACAAGCAATCTAGGCACTAATACCTGCTGCTCATACATTTTTTTTAAAGACAACCTTGCCATTTCTACACTTGTCCGATCGAGAGAATTTTCTATTATCTCATTATAAATGATTGCTGCTGTTAACAGGCAGGCGGGCCAATTTTTAGACTCTTTAGAATAAATATAAGCTTTGTCGATATATATACGAGAGAGTAGATGATTTATTTCATAAGTTGGCAGGGAGCTGTAGTAGAGCTCTAAAGGTGTACGGCCGTTAACCTGATAAACCTCTAGATCAGTCGATAAATACTTAATAGCTTTGTCATAACATTCATTAGCTCGCAATGAATTTTTCTCTATTTTGTTATTATCGCCTACTGCCCAAACTTTGCCTGCATGAAAGGCTGCTACACTAGCTAGATAAGGAGGGCACTGAGGATAGCTTTGAAGTTTATAATATAATTTTAAGAGAGAAGTTGTCCTGCTATCATCTTCACTTTTAGCCGAATATAAAGATTCGGCTAAGCAAAAAATTAATAATATCGCTTGTTCAGGACAGAGCTGGTCAATAATTTCATCCACCACTGCAAGGTCGCTCAGTTCATTTCTTAACATACCCATCAATATTAAATTTAACTTAGATTGAAGGATGACTTCAGGAGGGTAAGATAAATCTTGCACAATTTCTTCAAATAATTTCTTTATAAACTCTAGATTAAGTCCTCGATTTAATGGATTGAAAAAGTTTTTAAAAGCTTCTTCAGCCTGGTAGTAAATATTAATTTTTTCCAAAAAGGAAACAGGGACTACCGGAGAAAAGTGGTAAAATGTGCTTGCTTGCATTGTTTCAAATACTCACGCTAAATTTAAGCTTTAATTTTCGGCTAATGGTGTAGATTATTTTCTCAAACATTTTAAGAGAAAAAAGAGAAAAAATTTTTCTACTTTATCTAATCCTCGTCTTTTGATTTTTTCTTCCAAAAAAACTAGGCTTTAAATACATAGATGCTTTCTTAAACAGAAGCATAACAAAGCTCATTAAATTAATCTATTTCTTTTTACAGGGCGTAGAGCAAGGAAATTTACTTGTTTAGCTAATACTTTTTACTAGATTTTATGGAAAAATTAATTAATCTAATTAGCTTAGAGACATTCTCTGAATTATTAAAATCGTTTAAAATGTAGGCTGTTTAACCAGGAGCCTAATATGATAAGAAAACCTTATCCTAGCGATTTAAATAATCAAGAATGGCAAGTGCTTGAACCTATAATATGCAAGAAAAAAGCTGGCAAGCCACCTAAGCACGCTAGACGAGAGATGCTTAATGCCATCTTTTATGTTTTAAGGACAGGTTGCCAATGGACAGATCTTCCTCATGATCTACCTCCTTGGAAATCGGTCTATTCTCAGTTTTTAAGATGGAAACAGAGTAATTTATTTGAACAGATTAATACTTATTTAAGGCGATCGCTTCGCCAAAGCTTAGGCAAGTTAGCGGAACCTAGCGCAGCTATAGTTGATAGTCAAAGTGTCAAAACAACTGAAAAAAAGGGCTCTGCGGCTATGACGGTGGCAAGAAAATTAAAGGTAGGAAAAGGCACATAGTGGTGGATCACTTGGGACTGTTAATAGCAGTCATAGTAAGTAGCGCAGCTTGTAGCGACAGAGATGGGCTAAAAGCGCTATTTTATTATTTCCAGGGAAAAGTTTTATGGCCAAAAAAAATGTTTGCCGATACAGGATATAGCGGGGAAGAGATGAGATCAGAAGCAGCTTTACATGGTATTGATTTAACAATCATTAAAAGATCTAAGCTAAAAGGATTTCATCTACAAGCAAAAAGATGGATAGTAGAAAGAACATTTGCCTGGTTTGGCAAATGCCGCAGATTAAGTAAGGATTATGAGACCTTACCAAACACCAGCCAAGCGTTTCTCTACTTAGCTATGATACGTCTAATGGTAAGAAGAATAGCGCAATAAATTAATTCAGAGAATGTCTCTTAGATCTTGCTTAAAATTAGTTATCAAAGCTATTCATAGCTAAAAAAATTGTTTGTATTCTCCTAAGCTAATCCATTCTTAAGAGCCATGCTTATTATTTAAAAAATAAATTTATAACTTATATAGTATTCATGGTAGGAGGGCTTAGCTTTATCTATAGACCTTAGGAAGTATTGATAGAAGGAGCAAAGAAATTATTATTTCTTGCTCTACTCACTGAGTTATCTGGAGTCTTTGCCTTCTGCAGGATGATTTTAATGAGCTGAAAAATAGAGCGTATGTTCATTTAAAGCAGGCACAACTCACTAACACTTTTTTAAGCTCTATCCTCAGCCTAAAACATCTCTAATTTTCTTTTATTTTGAGTGAAAAACTATATTTTAATTACTTTGAAAGAATAAGCCCTCTTTGTATAGCAAATAAGTGGAGCTGCTATCAATATCTCTTTCCCTATTTAAAACAGCATCTCTTACTCCTTTTTCCTTGCATAACTCATTTCAGTTTGCCAAAATAATCTCATTCAATGAATTTAAAAGATTAAATAAATTATGAATACCTCCTCTTTTGATATAAGTTCTGAATTTAAAGTTTCACCTATGATGAGCCAGTGGCAAGCTTGCAAGCAAGCAGCAGGGGAAGCTGTTTTACTTTTTCGCCTAGGGGATTTTTATGAAGCCTTTGATGCGGATGCTGTTTTAATTGCTAAGGAATTAGATCTTACGCTTACTAAAAGAGGCGAGATTCCTATGGCAGGCATCCCTCATCACACGAGTGAGGCTTATATAGATAGATTAGTATCAAAAGGCTTTAGAGTAGCTGTGGCCGAACAAATAGGGGATCCTAAAACCACTAAAGGAATAGTAAAAAGGGAAATCGTTAGAGTTGTCACCCCTGGCACTGTCATTAATTCTACTTTATTATCCGATAAATCAAACAATTTTTTTGCTTCTATTCATCGCGTAGGAGAAGTTTTTGGACTTTCTTTTATTGATTTGACCACTAGCGAATTTAGAGTGGTAGAGTTTGAAAATGAACAAGAACTACTTAATGAAATTTTTCGTTTGCGTCCTTCCGAATGTTTGGTCTCCCACAAATTTCAATCCAAACATCAAGACTTATTAAAAAATCTTCGACAGGCGCAAGATTTTCTTTTAACAGCCCAGGAAGACTGGCGTTTTGAACATCAAACCGCTTATAACTTTTTAATCAACCATTTTGGCGTTCATAATTTGGATGGTTTTGGCTTAAGAGGTATGCTAGCCGGCATAAATGCAGCCGGAGCTATTTTAAATTATCTTCAGGACAATTTGTGCTTATCGATCGAGCATATTCAGGAGGTTCGCACCTATTCTACTTCGCAATTTATGTCTCTTGATCGTATCACGCAAAGAAATTTAGAGATTACAGCCAGCTTATATGATGGCTCTAGAAAAAGTACTCTTTTAAACATTTTAGATAAGACTTGCACTCCTATGGGTGCGCGTTTGTTGCTCAACTGGATAAAGCTTCCACTTCTTTCCATAGAAGAAATTAAGCGCCGCCAAGATGCTATAGAAGCTTTTTTTAATAATAAAGCAGCTATTGATCTAGTTAAACAATTGCTAGGGAAAGTCAGAGACTTAGAAAGATTAATGATGAAAATCAGCTCTGGCTATGCCTCACCTCGAGATTTGGTAGCTTTAAAATGTTCTTTTGAGGAATTTCCCCAGCTTAAGCAAGCCTTACAACGTTTAGCTATTTACTCAACCTTATTAGAGCAAGAAGAACAGAAACTAGAAAATCCGAGCGCAATGACAGATCTAATCGCCCGTGCTTTAGTCGATGAGCCCCCTTTAAAAATCAGTGACGGGCAGGTATTTCGTGAAGGCTATCATAATGAATTGGATGAATTGCGTTCCATCCGCCAAGATAGTAGAGCTTGGTTAGCTAATTATCAAACGCGTTTACGTGAGGAGACAGGAATTAAAACCTTAAAAGTAGGTTTTACACGCATGTTCGGTTATTATATAGAGGTGAGCAAAGGCCAATCCGATCGTATGCCCACAACTTTTCAGCGAAGACAAACTTTGGTCAATGGGGAACGTTATATCACCTCAGAGCTCAAGGAATTTGAGCAGAAAGTTTTAAATGCCGAAGAACGTATTTTAGCTATCGAAACAGGGCTATTTAATGCCCTGCGTGAAGAAATCACCAAGTATACAAAGCAAGTCTTTAGCATTGCTCAAGCTATAGCCAAAATTGATGCCCTACGTTCATTAGCAGAAGTAGCACTTTTCTATGATTATACACGGCCTATCGTAGATCATAGTAGCATTTTACAAATCATTAATGGCCGGCATCCTGTCATTGAAGCCATTAATACGGGAGAAAAATTTGTCCCTAATGACACTCTCATGGATAATGAGGCTAATCTTTTACTGCTTATTACAGGTCCTAATATGGCTGGTAAGTCTACCTATATTCGTCAGGTAGCTTTGATTACCATTATGGCGCAAATAGGTTCTTTTGTTCCAGCTAAAAGCGCTCATATTGGTATCGTCGATAAAGTGTTTACACGCATAGGAGCTAGCGATGACCTTTCCCGTGGCCAATCCACTTTTATGGTTGAAATGACTGAAACAGCAAATATTTTAAATAATGCTACTGCCAGATCTTTGGTCATTTTAGACGAGATTGGAAGGGGGACAAGTACCTATGATGGAATTTCAATCGCTTGGTCAGTAGCTGAATATTTATTAACAACGGAAGGCAGCCAAGCTAAAACTCTATTTGCAACCCATTATTGGGAGCTAACAAAATTAGAAGAACGAGTACCTGGAGCAGTCAATTATCACGTAGCCGTGCATGAAGCCGAGGATGTCATTGTTTTCCTCCGCAAAATCGTGCGAGGAAGTACAGATAAAAGTTATGGAATTCATGTAGGCCGTCTAGCAGGCCTTCCTTTACAAGTTATTGGAAGAGCTAAAGAGATTTTAGCTCATTTAGAAGAAAATGCTAATCAAAAAAGCGTTTTTGAACCTTCCAAGCCTAAAAGACAGCTGCCGGCAAAGAAAAACAAGTTTAACGAAAGGCAAATGACTTTTTTTGGATGATTTCCACTAGAAATTACGTTATTGATAATTAAATTTTTAAATATATGTTTTTATATATTTTTAATTTTAATTTGACAGATTAGCGAGTAATATGCGAATAAGAAGATGTCCTTAAAAATAAATTCTTAGGAGGTCTCTTATGGATACAAAAAAACAACATCAACAAAAAAATTCATCCCAACAATCTAACGCAAAAACCAATTCTTCCTCGCAGAAACAAGAATCGCATCAACAAAATAAAAATACTTCCACAAGTAAAAAATAAATTTCTAATGTGTTAGTGATTCCAGGAGCGTTTCTCGCTCCTGGAAGCGCATGATTTGGCCTCAATCTAATCGTCTATTTTCTTATCCCTATCCAAAGAATTTAAGTTACATAATTTTTTAAATAATTATAGATAATAACATAGATGCTAATTTGCATTTATTTAAATATTAAGATAAATTTTGATTCTCTTTAATATAATCATAATAAATTAAAAAATTCGACTAAAAGATTATCAAAGATACGAAAGATAAATTTTTTACAAAGATTGCCTTTATAAACTAAAGAGCAGTATTGCTATTTTTATATTTATTTTAAAAATTTACTGTTTAGCTTTGAAGTGCAAGCCTATCTTTAAGTTAAGTCTACCCAAGTAAAACCGCACCATGCAAACGGGCTCAAAAAAGTTCTTTTTTTAAAGAAAGATTAAAGGCTAACCAAAAGAAAAATCCAAACGTAAAAAATCTGGTTAAGCTTTATTGAGTTCGTATGTTATCGTGGATGCATGAGTAAAAAATTTTGTAGTTTAATAGCTCTTGATATTGATGGAACTCTAGCAGTAAAAATGCAACACATTCCACCGCTAGTGATTCATTATCTGACAACCCTACATCAGCAAGGAGCTATGTTTGTTTTTGTAACAGGACGAACATTTGAGTTTGGCTATCAGGTACTGAAAGAACTTCCCTTTAATTATTATTATGCCGCTCACAATGGAGCTATACTTCTGTCCATGCCGGAGCGCAGAGTCATTATTAAAAACTATTTAGACTCCTCTATTCTTCATTCCCTGGAAAAAATTTGTGAAAGCACCTTTACTGATGGGGTAGTCTATACGGGCCTAGAAGGAAACAACCTATGTTATTACCGCCCCAACCATTTTTCTCAAAACCTTCAATACTATTTAGAAAAACGCCGTCAAAGCTTGAATGAAGAGTGGATTGCTGTAGCAAATTTTAAGGAGGTTTCTTTTAAAGAATTTCCTGCCGTTAAATGTTTTGGCGATGAGAAGACAGCTCAATATGTTGCAGAAAGGATGGAAAAAAGCTTAGAATTGCATGCGCCTGTTATTAAAGATCCCTTTGGTGAGGGTTATTATATCGTTCAAGCCACTCACTCACAAGCTAATAAGGGCTATGCCCTTCGCCAGCTAATTGATCAAGCAGGATATGAAGGGGTCGTTATTGCTGCTGGCGATGATCTAAATGATCTAACTATGTTTGAACAAGCACATATTAAAGTGGCTATGGCTGATGCTCCTTTGCAGCTTAAAGCCAAAGCAGATATTATTGCTCCACCTGCTTCATCGTTAGGAATCATAAGAGGTTTAAAGGAAGCGCTTGCCCAGTAAATGAAAATATCGAAAAACACTCATCTATATCCTCTTGTTACTGTGGGAGCTCTAATTGTAGCCGATGACGGTGATATCTTGCTCGTGCACTCTTTTAAATGGAAGGTAGGATTTACCATTCCAGGAGGAAAAGTTGAGCTGGGAGAGTCCAGAGAGCAAGCGGTAACTCGCGAAGTTTTAGAGGAAACAGGATTATTTATTAAAGATTTACGTTTTGCTTTGGTCCACGATTCTATATATTCTTCTGAATTCATTAACCCTACCCATTTTGTCATGAATGACTATGTCGCACGTTTATCACCAAATTCTTCTAAAAAGCAGGTGATTCTTAATGCCGAAGCTGATCGCTACATTTGGATCGCGCCAAAAAAAGCCTTGCTATTAAGCTTAAATCGAGAGCTATATGCTTTGATTGAATGGTATATACAACACCCTTACCCAAACTTTTAATATGTTAGGAATCGTCGGATTTAAAAATTATCGTCTCTCTTGTATTATTGGTGTATACCCTTACGAACGTGAGCATCCCCAAGAATTGTCAATCGATATATGCTACGAAATAGATTTTACGCTTATCGCGCTTTCAGATGACTTATCAAAAGCTGTTTGCTATGCAAGTTTAGCAGAGTTATGCAGCCAGGTTGCCCAAGAAGGTGCTTATCAAATGCTAGAAACTTTAGCTCACGAGCTTGTTCTTAAGCTAGCAGATAAATACTCTCTTCATTGGGTAAAAGTGACGATAAGAAAGGAAAAAGCTATTTCTCTAGCATCTTGCGCATTTGTCGAGCTAGAATATGGAAATAGGCTTTCAATATGAAGTGGACATTAGTAACAGGGGGAGCTAAAAATTTAGGGGCAGCGATTTGCTTAGAGTTAGCTAAGCAAGGCCATGCGGTAGCCGTCCATTATAATGCAAGCGAGGAAGAGGCCCAGCTTGTTGTAGAAAAATGCTCTAATTACCAGGTACCTGTCCAGGCAATCCAGGGCGATTTTTCTACCTTTGAGTCTACTGAACGCTTCATTAAGGAATACCAAAGGCATTTCGCTGAGACTAAAAATTTAATTAATAATGTGGGAAATTACCTGCTCGGCTCTAGCTTAAAGACAAGCATATGTCAATGGCATGATCTATTTCAAACTAATCTACATGCTCCTTATTGCCTGATAAAAAATCTTTTACCTAGCATCAAAAAATGGAAAGGATCAATTATCAATCTTGGAGTTGCTGGCTTGAATGCAAACCGTGCAGATACTTATGCAACAGCTTATACAATTTCCAAGTCAGGTCTTTTGATGCTAACTAAATCGCTAGCTCTTGAGCTTGCCGCTGATCAAGTGCGAGTAAATATGATCTCTCCAGGATATTTAGAAGAATCTATAGATTTGCCTCATCCTCTAACAAAAATTCCTATGCAGCGGGCAGGTTATAGAGATGAGGTGGCACAATTAATAGTCTACCTACTCTCTAACCAGGCCTCTTATATCACCGGACAAAACATTGAAATTGCAGGGGGAACAAGGCTATAACGATGAAAGATGATTTACCTATTCATAACACTTTAGAACGCCAGCTTAATGAGATGGCTTTGGCAGCTGGACGTAAAAGGCAGAGTAAGCAAACTGGCTTTATTCATTACTTTTATCCTGAACCCGAAGATAACCTATCTCAAACTGTTCCTACTGCTGAAAATGTCTGGTTTATCCTAGCTTTGCTAAGGAGTAAAACAGGCGAGCAGGTAGCTGAAGCTAAAGATATTTTAGAACGCTTGCTCTACTTTCAAGATCCAATAGAAGGTAATTTCCCTGTGTACATTCATGAGTACCCTTATTGTAAGGATAGATTCATAGGGGCTCACCTTTTACCCGCGTTTTATTACATATTGAAAGAGTTCCAAGCAGTTTTAGGAGCTGACCTTCGGCATCGTCTAGAATCAGCGATAAGTCATTTGCTATCTTTTCTATTAAAAGCTTATACCGAGAAAGCTTCCACCTATTCGATAGGGCTAAAAATTGCTGCTGCTGCGAAGATGTTAGGTATTGAGTTAAAAAACACAGCATTTGAAACCTATGGAGAACAGCTTCTGCAGCAGCTTCTTTCGATGGAAATGCAGGCAGCTTGGTTTATTCCTTCTTATATTGCCGATATTTGCATTGCTTTACAGCTAGCCTATACGCATATTCAACACTCAGAATGGCTCGCTTTTTGGCAACATTTAGCAGTTACTTGGCACGCGCCTACAAAATTGTATATTGGACCATGGCTTAAACTTTATCAAGCTAAGGATGAGCCTCAGCCGACTTTATATGATCTATATCTAGGTTATTTTGGTAAAGAATTATCAAGCCGAGCATTAAAAGAAGCAGCTTACCATCTGCAGGCTGTACTGATACGTCCTACGGGAGAAATTTTGCCTGTTAAAAGTCTACCTTTCACTTTTGAAGGCCTTTGGCAAGAAAGTCGCTGGCTTACCCATCAAGAGAAGACCTTTGCCTATAGTTTGATTGATAAAAAAGCTCTTTTTAAAGGGTTCGAGGAAAATGCTTTTCATCCATTGAGCATCATTTGGGGGGACGAGCATAAAGTTCATTCTTTTGTATGCCAGAAAAGCAATTGGGAAAATCTTGAATTTAAAGCTAAGGACGATGAAATTGAGCTAGATTTTGCTTTAGCAGCTCTACCTGAATTAGAAGAGCGCGAAAAATGTCGCGAGCTATCTTTCTTTTTTGATGTTGATCCCACAGCTAAAATGAGTTTAGAAGGCCAATTAGCTTCTACTTTTGAATTAGGAGAAACCTTTATTTTAAATACTTCCCAGATAGCTTTATCATTAAGGATTATTAAAAGCTATGGAGAAGGGAAATTCATGGGCCATCTGATGCGTGGAAACCGATCGAGTCAAAGCCAGCTTAAAGGGATTAATCGTTTCCAATCCTATGATTGGAATGTATTTATTAGAACCTTAAGGCGCAAGGCCCCATGTAAACTTAAAGCCAGATTACAAATCAAGCGATGCGCAGAATAAGATTATTAGTGCTGGTTTTTCTTTGCGCTTGTACATACAAACCTCAAAGTGAAAGTTATCGGCTTTTTTATCGTCATTTGGAGCAAGCTAGCCCCAGAAAAGCATGTGAGCAAATAAGCCCTTACTTTTTAGTTGTTCTAGTGGAAGCACGGCATCTAGACTATTCATGTCCTCGGTCTTTTTTTAAAACTTTAGCTAAGCACCCTAGCGATGGTACAAAAAACGGAGATGTTGGGCATGCCTGGATTTATCTGCAGGGAGCCCTAGAGGAGGGTAGCCAAGCAGAGGGCAGCTATGTATTCTTAGAGGGAGGCCATTCGGGAGAATTAGGATATATGCAACCTCGCTATATGGAAGGAGTATTTCTCCAAGCTGAAAAGGGAGAGAAAAACCCTATTGCTTATTTATGGCAGCCACAGCAAGATGGCTTTTTTCAATACGGTCCTGGCTGCCATTATCCCACTTTTGCAGCTAAGATAAATTTAACAGCTCCGCAGTTTCACCTGATCTTAAAATTCATAAAAAATTATTCCTACTCTAACTATGCGATTATAGGAAATCAATGCTGCTCATTTGCTGCTCAAGTTGCTGCTTTAGCAGGTCTCTTTCTTGAGAGTAAAATATCCTTAAAAATAGATCCATTTTTTCATATAGGAAGCAACACAATCAGCTTATGGGAGGATCCTCTTTATTCTCAAATTACTTTCTTTTCACCGGATGTATTAGAAAAAAGCTTAATGCAAGCTGTAGCGGAAGGGCGGGCTGAAGAAGCCCTTACTTGGTATAAAAAAAAGTATCCTTTTCGGCGTCGTAGCTGGAGAAAAGAAGATTTTTTCCTATTTCCAAAACGTTACCTGCGCTTAAAAGCTCTATAATATCTTTTAAAGAAACTACTTCTGTAAAGCTTAAAAAAAGGGAATCACCTTCCTAGCCCCTCTCTCTTCTTAAAAAGAGGTTTGATTAAGTATAGGAGGACTTAAGAGGCAGCTCAAAAGGAGTATAAAAAAGCTTGCAAGTTTTCAAAAAAGCATCCATGCCTGCAGTAAACGAGGCCTATTCGCCGATGTTGTTGATTAATTTAAATATTTATTATAATTGTGTTGCATCTAGCATCAAGGTTGAATGGCTGCATAATAGCTGCTTACAACCTTGATGTTAAATTTTTCTACTCTGTTGCCTGCTCGCCAGACAAAGTAGGACTATCGACAGCTACTCCCATTGAATGTAAGCCATTGTCCACATAGATAAGAGAGCCTGTAATTGCAGAAGCCAAGGGAGAGAGTAAGAAAGCTCCCACATTCCCAACTTCTGTGGCTTGTAAATTTTTAGCTAGAGGAGCGTTAGCCTCACTATAATCAATCATGCGCTCTATAAATCCAATCGCCTTGGCAGCACGGCTGCGAAGAGGGCCTGCTGAAATTGTGTTTACACGAATGTTCCATTTACGCCCCGCCTCCCAAGCTAGGGTACGTGTATCGCTTTCTAAAGCTGCCTTGGCTGAACTCATCCCTCCTCCATATCCTGGGACAGCCTTTTCTGAGGCAATGTAAGTAAGAGAAAGAGTAGCTCCACCTGCATTAATCAAAGGGCCTAGATGGGCAAGTAAACTTACGAAAGAATAAGAGGAAGCACTAATTGCAGCCAAATATCCTTTTCTGGAGGTATCAAGCAAGCTTTTTTGAACTTCAGGCCCGTTAGCTAAAGAATGCACAAAAATATCTATTTTACCATAATCTTTTCTGATAGATTCAGCTACATCAGAGATAGTATATTCGGTAGCTTCTTTGTATCTTTTATTTTCTTTAATTTCTTCGGGCACATCATCCATAGAGTCAAAAGAGGCATCAAGTGAATATATTTTGGCTATTTGCATAAGGGAACCATCAGACAAAACACGCGATTCATCAAATTTACCGCTAGCAAAATTATTGCAAAATATTCTCATCATAGGAGTCCATGTTCCTATTAACATTTCTGCACCTGCTTCCGCAAGGGATTTAGCAATAGCCCATCCGTACCCTTGATCATCGCCTATGCCGGCAATAAAAGCTTTTTTTCCTCTAAGATCAATTTTTAGCATATATACCTCACAGTTAAAGAACGATAGAATAGAGAATTATAGGGATCTTGTAAAGGGATGTCTGCCCGTAAGCTTTAACTGCACATTTTAAGATAATAAAAGTTAATCCCAGCATACCTTCAGCTTAAAAGCCTACACTTACCAACGACATGCATTTCTTATCGCTGGGCTACTTAGATGAATAAAAAGACGCTAAATAAATGCTACTACAAATCTCTCTTATTTTTACTGACAAATAGCTTGCGCATGAATGAGAACAAAAAATATAATCTTTTTACTTTAAAACCCTCAGCTTGCAAATTTCAACACAATCTAACGCTTCTTATGAAAAAGTATTTAAAAATTTTTATTCTTCTTAGTCTAGTTATTATATGCGCTTATAGTGCAGGCCGTCTTTATTATGCTTTAACGGGAGGCTTTACGATAGGTAATATCAGCTCAGACTTGCCTTATAATGAAAAATGGGTCACACCTACCCTATCTTCTTCAGAAAAAGAAGATTTACATCACATCCTTTCTCAAAAATTTAGATATTTGGGAAAAGGATGTCAATCCTATGTGTTTGCTAGTGAAGATGGCTTATATGTTTTAAAATTTATCAAATATCAGCGCTTTCGGCCTCAAGCCTGGCTAGATTATTTTGCTGCTATTCCCTTTGTCAATCGCTATAGGCTAGCAAAAATAGAAAAAAAACATAATAAACTTAATATGCTATTTACAAGCTGGAAGATAGCTTATGAACATCTAAAGCCAGAAACAGGTTTAGTGTATGTGCATCTTAATAAAAGTCACGACTTAAAGAAGTCCCTTACTATTTACGATAAATTAGGTTTTGCTCATCAGCTTAACATGGATGAAATGGAATTTTTGCTTCAAAAGCGAGCCACTATGCTGTGCTCGACCATTAATAAGTTTGTTACCAACAATCAAATGGATGAAGCAAAAAAGCTTATCGACAACCTTCTTAAAATGATATTATCAGAATATCAGCGAGGATATGCCGACAATGATCATGCTTTAATGCAAAACACAGGAGCAATTGGCACTACCCCTTTTCACATAGATGTCGGACAGTTTGTAGTCAATCGTAATATTTCTGATCCAACCGTATATAAACAAGAACTTTTTAGTAAAACTTTTAAGTTTCGTTTATGGCTTGCTAAGCATCATCCCGAGCTAAAGGTCTATTTAGATAAATATTTACTTGAGATCATTGGTCCCCAAATGCATCAGCTTATTCCGCGGTTAAAAAATCCCCACGCCTGGTCAGTTGAGGCTTAGGAGCTCCAAGGAGCTAGTTTCTTACAAATAAATTAAGAAATGAGAAAAAATTGGATGTAAGTCTGAAGGGATAAGGCTAGCTGTCTTTATTTTAACAAAAATCTTCCCTACCATGGTTAAAAAGGGGGGCAAGGGGAAGAGCTTCTTTGGTTAATCCACCTAACCCTTATGTAAATCCTTATATATCCTGGCTTTTAGCACGAATTTATAGGGGGTTTCCTAAAGTATTGAGAAAATAAAGGGTAAGGTTACTTAAAAGAATACATTAGCAAATATGTAACATTCTAGCTTAAGAGTAAATATCTTTTAGGAAGATATAGAATTAGAACCGCAATGTTTAGAAGCAAGCCCTGCTAATATAAGCAATTCTTTATCAAAAGTATATTGATTGAAAAAAATGCTTAAAAAAAAGCCTTCTATTTTTTAATTTCCTCAAATACAAGAGGGGAGTAAGGACTAAGAAGTATGATAACACCTTATTAGTAAACAGCTTATCATGCTCATTATTTTTATACAGAAGAGGCTGCTTCTTCCCATGCTTGTAAAGCTTCTTCAAATTGTTTTTCTAGCTTCTCTTTTTGGGCTATGAATCTTTGAATTTCTTCTTTAGGGGTATGAAGATAAAAATCTGCTGCTGCCATTTTTTCATCCAGGTCTTTGATCTGCTCCTCAAGTTGCTGGCATTTTTTTTCCACTTGAGCTGCTATTTTTTCCTGTTGTGATTTTTGGCTACGTAGGTTTTTTTGTTCCTGATAGCTTGACTTTTCAGTTAGCTTTTCATCAGCTTTTATCTTTACCGGCTTTAAATTTTTACTGAGCAAATCCATTTCTCTTTTTTCAATGTATTCTACGTAACTACAATCGTAAGTTTGTACGCCGGTATCGCTTATCTCTATGACCTTTTTAGCAAGATGAGTGACAAAATGGCGATTGTGGCTAACAAAAAGGATAGTGCCCGTGTAATGATTTAAAGCTTCTAAAAGGGCTTCAATAGCTTCCATATCTAAGTGGTTAGTAGGCTCATCAAAAATTAAAACATTGCCTTTAAGGAGCATCATCTTAGCTAAAATGAGGCGAGCTGTTTCGCCGCCACTTAATAGATGAACAGACTTTTTCACATCATCGCCAGTGAAGAGAACACGCCCTAAAATTTCTCTTAGCTTTTGCTCAGGTATTTGAGGATCTTGTTCACTTAACCATTCCAAGAGAGAAAGGTTTCCGTTTACTTCACGATGATGATCTTGGGGGAAATAGGCGACTTGCGCAGCATGGCCCCATTCCCAAGAGCCTTGCTCGCACTTTAATTGCCCTGTTAAGATTTCCAATAAAGTTGACTTACCAATCCCATTAGCACCCACTAAGGCTATGCGTTCGCCCCGTTCTACTTCAAAAGAGACTTGATGTAGCACTTGCTTCGTTCCGTAAGATTTGCAAATATCTTTGGCTTTAAGAACAATGGCTCCAGACGAACGATGAGGCTCAAATTTAAGCCGAGGATATAAACGAGAAGTAGGAGTAAAGTCCAGCTCAGCCATTTCATCTTCAATTTTATCTACTAATTTCATTTTGGACTGTGCTTGCCGCGCTTTGCTAGCTTTAGCCTTAAAACGATCAATGAAATTTTGCAAATCTTCTCGGCGTTTTTCCTGCTTAGCAAAGGCTAGTTCTTTTTGCTCGACAGCAGATGCTTTAGTTTTTAAAAAATCTTCGTAATTACCTTTATAAGAAGTTATTTTTTGATGATCTAAGTCCAACATATGGTCACAAATCGCGTTTAAAAAGTCTCGATCGTGCGAACTGACAAGTAATGTGCCTGGGAAATCTCTTAAGTATCCTTCCAACCATTTGATAGAATAGAGGTCTAAGTGGTTTGTCGGCTCATCGAGTAGGAGAATGTCAGGCTTGCTAAACAAAACTTGCGCTAGTAAAACACGTAGCTTATAACCTCCTGATAAAGTAGATAAGTTTTGATGATGAATGCGGTCTGGTAGCCCTAGACCTTCCAGAATTTTGCCTGCAACACTTTCTGCCGAATAGCCATCTTGTTCTTCAATAATTTTTTCAAGATCAGCTAATAGATGACACTCTTCTTCATCAAATTCCGGTTTGTCTAAAAGGATATTCTTTTCTTCTAATGCTTTCCATAATTTTGCATTTCCCATCAGTACAGTATCTAAGATAGGCACCTGCTCATACAAAAAGTGATTCTGCTTCAGTGTACCTAATGCTAGTTGAGAAGGAATACAAAATTCTCCTTCTTCAGCGGTAAGGTCTCTAGCAAGAATTTTTAGGAGGGTCGATTTTCCTGCTCCATTTGCTCCAATAAGGCCATAATGGCTACCGGGGTTAAGCTGAAAAGATGCATTTTTAAAGAGGATTTTACCTCCAAAGCGCATAGAAAGGTTAGTCGCAGAAATCATAAGATAAAATAAGAGATTAAAAGTAAAATAAAAAAGTTAAGGGCTCTTTAAAACCTCCTAGCTATCTAGTAGGAAAGAGCCTGGATGAGAAATTTAGCTTGCTTAGCAAAGAGTTAATCACTCTTTCAAGATTTTAATAGCTTGTGAAACATTTTCTTTTGTTATCTCAGCCACGCCATATAATTTTTTACCTTTTTTAGTTTTCTCATTAACCAGAACTAATGTAGGCGTGCTGTCGATATCAAATTCTGTAGCTAGAGTCTTAAAATATTCTAAACCAAGAGCAACTTCGGAATAATTAAGTTGCGTGTAGTGAGCATCCTGCTCTTTAGCGATTTTCTCAATTTGTTCATCCGTAGGGGTTTCAGTATCACTGGAAAGCTGAGTTAAAGAATCGCGTAGCTCTAAATATCTATTCTTATCATGAACCATAAAAGATAAGTTATAGGGAGTGAAATTTAAGCTAGAGGGATGAATAGCAAAATCTACATAAGTTAAGCGAGTATTTTTCATAAGCGTAGGAACTAGCTCTTTTAATTTTGGCTCTAGCTGGCGACAAGCAGGGCAATGCCAGTCACTAAAAAAATAGGCCTCAATTTTGCTGTTTAGATTCCCAAAGACGATGCTATTTTTGATAGAATTTTCTGCCGCTTGCAATTCATCTACTTTTGCTAATCCAACTGATGCTATAAAAAAGCCGGTAATCAGAGCCATGACAATTGCAAGCACTTTGGGTAAATTTAACGCCATTTTAATCCTTTTTGAATCAGGTAGAGGTTGTTTATAGTGGTTAAAGTAGCTCAAAAGATAAGCTAAAGAAGTAATTACTATCGAAGCTGCAATACAGAGGCATAACGGACACCATTGACCAATCCATACTTTTTGAGCATAAATAAAAACTATCTCGGCTCCTAATGCTCCTGCGAGCATGACTGCCGCCATGAAAGATAAAATTTTTTTATAATAGGCTCCCCAATGTAGCAAAGATAGAACAGGAAAAAAAATCATTCCCACATATTCCAGCTGGAAACCAAATAAACGGTAATCATGTGTCGCTGCACATTCCTGGGTACAAATTTGTAGCCAAGAAATAATGGAAAATATCCCACCGGCAATGATGGCTAAACTACCAATCGCATTGAGATATTTCTGATATTTGTTAGCTGGTAAGTCTTTAGGCATCAATGAATGATTTGTACCCATATCTCCCGATATGTAAATTTTTTCATACTAAAATATTACATATTAAGTTTACTGTCAAGAGAGTTATTGGAGGCAAAAATTTCTAAATCCTATCTCAGCTATCCAGGAATATTAAAGTCGTTAGATAGCATTTTTTATGTGATTCTAAAGGGCTATCGACTTATTCATCAAAGTACTAATTAAAATAAGGGTCGAGTCTACTTTTTTAAATAAGAGTAACTTTTAAATTTTTATTAAGGGCTATAAGCATAGGAGCATCTCTTGATAAGCACTATATTTTTGCCGAAAAGCCTATTAGACTCGCTATAACTCTTTATTAAAAAATGCTTACACTTTGTTTCTAATATGTTTCAAAGAGGATTGCCATCAGCTTTAAGCCGCCATAGGTGAGGAAGCTGTCGGATCCTTGCAGGAATAGTAGTTAGCTGATTACCATTCAGGAAAAGATTTCGCAGCTGAGAAAGCTGTCCAATAGTTGAGGGAAGAGCTGTTAGCTTGTTGTAGCTTAAGTCAAGCCATTCCAGCTGGTAGAGCTGCCCGATTTCCGCAGGCAAAGCCGTTAGCTGGTTACCTTTCAGGAAAAGATTTTGCAGCTGAGAAAGCCTTCCTATCTCAATGGGAATATCGGTTAACTGGTTGTGACTTAAGTCAAGTGTTTGCAGGTAAGAAAGTTGGCCAATGACTGAAGGAAGAGAAGTAAGTTGATTACCATTCAAGGAAAGTGATTGCAGCTGAGAGAGGTGTTTGATGACTGACGGCAGATTGGTCAGCTGGCTGCCGTCTAATTTAAGCCATTGAAGTTGAGAAAGCTGAAAGAGTTCTGGCGGCAAGAAAGTCAAGCTTATCTCAAATAAATTTAAGTCGGTAATGTTTTTAACATGCTCTTCTATCCAACCTGTTAGCAGCTCTCCTTTTTGCTCTAAAGGCAGAGCTTTAATCTGTGGTTGGCATAAGTACTTGGTTCCACCTGGTAGTTCCCACCAGAGTAAAAGACGGTCAATATTCAGCAGATAGGAGGAATAATTAGAAAGAGTGAAGGCCTTGCTTTCCTAAGTATCTCTTTCAAATTCTAAGGGAGAAAGGGAGGTGACTAAGTTAAAAAGCTTTTGAAAGATATGGTTTACTTTTTCTTCAATAGTAAGATTAGGTTCAATTTTGTAAATATTATCCAAAATACCAGCTTGTTTTACTATATTCCCATTTTCATTAGGAAAATGAATCTGCATAATAGCTTTGTAAAGCGAGTTCATGGAAATAGGAGTGGTAGATGGAGGAGCAAGAGCTTGAATTTCCTTAATTGAAGAAATAGACGAAGAAGAGATTGAATTAGAAGATTGAGGAGTGACTGTGGAAAGAGAGGGGGAGTTCTGATAGATTTGCTTCAGCTTTTCAGCCACAAATTGTCTAACCTTTTTATTTTCTGCTAATAATTTTTTCGTCCATTTATAACTTACCTTTTCTTTCTCGGTCAGTTCTTCATTCTCCTGGTTCATCACCTCTTCGACTTGATTCTCTAATATTTTTTTTAGAATCAAGTTTTCTTGAATGGAAGACTCTTCTAACAGATCGAGTAAGAGTTCAGTATAGCGTTCCTTAGGAGAGTCTGTAGAAGAAAGGCCTTTTTCTTTGTCTTTACCTTTGCTCGAAAAAAGAGGAGTAACTGGCTGTGATGATGAAGAAGCTTCGGAAGAGCGTTTAAGGCAAAATTCAAGATAGGCTTGAGCTTTTTCATACGTAGGAGTTAATTGCAAAGCTTGCAGTAAAGCTTCTATAGCAGTTGCATGCTCTCCTTTTTCAGCAAGTTCTTTACCCCTTAAGAAATGTTCTACAGCTTCTTCGCTAGGCTGATGCTTAAGTTCTTCTAACGGATGAGATTCAGCCGTTTCAGCCAGTTGCCTCACCGTATAGTTGGGCGCATGCCTTTCAATAGGCGTTCTATCTAGAGGGCAAAGTTTATTGCGTGCTAAGCATTGGATGACGGTATCTTCGTTAAAGGTATGGCCACAAGGAAACAGAGTCACTGCCCGGGTCATCAACTCTCCTGAGACCGCATCTTCTATATTTTCTGAGACTGTAGTACGGAAAGCTACCTGGGTGCTAGGAGTAGAATTTGGCGGCATCATACAAGCTCCTTAAAGTTTTGTGATAAGAAATTACCTTGCCTTTTTGCCAAAAACTTACTCCTTTTCTTCTTTTTTAAGCAATTTTTAATTTTAATAGATAAAAAAGAGAAAAAAGCTTTTTCTCAATTTTATAAAGGCTCTAGCGGATTCCTTTAGCCTTTATCAATTTCATTTCAATTTTTTGCATTAGCTTCCCAAGTTTTTTGCTCACCAATTTTCTTTTATAGTCTACCGGCAGCCCTAGGTATCTGCAGGTAATTCATTTAATAACAAACGAAGGCTGTTTTTTTTCTTTATTCTTTGCTTTTGGTTCTCTTCGAATTCAATTTTTTTTCTAAGCAAGCAATTAAATTTTTAATAAAAAAATCCTCAGCATGGTTTATGTTAAAGCCTTAATTGCCTTTATTCTCTTTAAGGCCTGTTTGCTAGAGAAGTAAGGATGGCCAAAAGATTCTTTCTCAAGCTAAAAAAGCTAAATAATGTAGGATTTAAAGCCTGCATGCAAGGCTTAAAGCTCTATTGCAAGTATTTCTATCATTGAAACATTCATTAGCGAAAATTTAGAAAAGTGATGGAGAATTAAGCTTGAGGACCCCTTCTTCTAGGAGATAGCTTTTATTGCAAAGATTTGAAAGTTTATCATCATGCGTAACAATGATGATTGCTTTATCTTTTTCCGAAGCAAAATTTAAAAGAAGTTGATGAATATCTTGCGCTGTTTGCTTATCCAAGTTGCCAGAGGGCTCATCGGCAAAGATGATATCAGGATCATTGCAAAGTGCACGAGCAATCGCTATGCGCTGTTTTTCTCCACCCGATAAAAGCTTGGTATTAAAATAGGCTCGGTCTTCTAAGCCCACGCGTTTTAATAAAGCACAAGCTCTTTGATAAGCCTTACTTCCTTTGGAAATAGACTTACGAGCGATACGCGCTGGCATTAAAATATTCTCTAGCGCGGTATAGTCTTCTAAAAGATGAAAAGATTGAAAAATAAAGGCAATGTGCTGGTTTCTAATTTTTCTGCAATTAAAAGGGTTGATGGTTTGCCCAGCAATAGCTAATCGCCCAGAGGAGGGCTTTTCTAAAGTTCCTAAAATTTGTAATAGAGTGCTTTTACCTTCGCCGGAGCGTCCTGTTATCGCCACCGTTTCTCCACGCTTAACAACTAAGTTAATGTTATTTAAAATCGATACTCTAGCAGGGTAATGATAAGCTTTGCTGATATCGCTAGCTTGCAAAATAATTTCTTCCATCTTATTCCGCTCTTAAAATAGTTGAAGGTCGCAGCAAGCTTGCTTTTAAGGCAGGTACAAGGCCTGAGAATAACGAGATTAAAGCAGTAAAACTTATCACATATAATAAAGCTTCCATGCTGACTTCGTTAGGTAGGCTATCACCATAGTAGAGAGGATTAAAAGCTTCATGACCTTGGAGCCTACTTAAAAAAGTGACAAGCAACTCTAAATGCCTAAGTGTAAACAAAGCCGCTCCAATACCTATGACGCTTCCCGCTAGCCCCATCGTCATTCCACAAAACCCAAAAATACCGGCAATACTTGCTGATGATGCTCCCATGGAGCGTAGGATTCCTATCTCTAGCTTTTTGTCATTAACCAGTATAATTAGCATAGAGATAACATTTGAACAGGCCACGATAATGATCACGATGGCAATAAGCGTGAATAAGTGTTTATCACTACGCAGCTGTTGAATAATATCCTTGGTAAAATCATAGTCACGGTAGGTTTCAATCTTCCAATAAGGAGCGATGCCTGCTTCTTTGAAAGCTTGTTGCAGTTTACCATAGATTTCGTCGACTTTGCTTAAATCTGAAAAACGTAGGTTAATTCCATTGCTCTGTGCCTGACTATTATGCTGTGCAGATGCAATTAAATTAGTTAAGGCCTCGTTTACCAAAATAAACTTACCCCCAACAGGGATTAAGCCTTGATCATAAAAGCCAGCTACAAATACCTGAATGCGTTGTTCTTGCAGAGCACTGACAGTAGGAGCCTGAAAGGAAATATAGCCGCGATCACCCAGCAACACTCCCGCTTCACGAAAAGGTTTAGGTAGCAAAATCCCTTCCCCTAAAGCAGCGTCTTTAGGTAAAAACACCTTTAAATCTTCTTGCGAATTGCCTACTTTGTAAAACCAAAAAGGAGAAAGGGGAGGAGAGTTATTAAAGTGAGTTTTTATCTTAGGGTGGGCAATCAGTAAATTTCCCATAGGAATGCGTCCGCTAACTTGATGTCCTTCCATTTCAAAACTCACATCAAATAGTATTTTTTGTAGATAGAGAATTCTATCTAATGATTCCAAAATGGGCAAGGCCCTCATTTGGAAGCCACCAGGAAGTTGTTTAGGTAGCAAGGCATTTTTTTGAAGGACAGTGGGAAGAGCCCATCCAGCAGGAGGAGTTTTTAGCCAATTAACCTCAGTATACTTAAAAAAAGTTTTCAATCTTTCTCTTAAGAGTTGCTGATTAACACTATCAGCTGATGCTGGATGATCTTCTTGGATATTTTCAGAGGCAATAGAAAGGGTATAAAGTAGATTGTTAATATCCGCATCTGAAATAGGGAGCGTCGCTTTTAAAATAGCCAAATTTTCATTATCTAGAGATCCTAGATAAGTAGCCTGTGATAAGAAGGCTTGTGTTAAAGTAGGATTATTCCCAGGGGTTTTTCGAAGCATACGAAGACGCAAATTGCTCGCACAAACTTCATAATCACGTGCTTTTATGGAGGGAGAGTAAGGTAAATTCTTGATAATAGAAAAAGCTTTCTTTACAGGATCTTTAAGCGATCCGTCCTCTTCTCTATCAGGTGCAGGCCAATTAAAGGGAACTTCTACATCAAGCTGCGGGTCGTAAGGGTCCGACTGATCAGCTCGCCATTTTTCGCCGATGGTTTTCAAGGTATAGTTAGAGTTTTCGCTAATGCTATCAATTTGGTAGTAATAGGAATTATAATAAGTTTCAGTAGGCGTAAGGCGAACAGGTGCAGTGAGAGCGATTAATTTTTCTATCCAACGTTTTTCTAAACCACTTGTTACAGAAAAAAAAACTACGATTAACCACACTACAAGTGCGATGACTAATATGGAAATTAAACTAATAATAGACACAGACAATTGCCGCCAGCGGGGCCTTAAATATTTGCATGCGACAGATAATTCAAACATGCTTGTCCGTCATTAAATAGGGATTTAAAGGGAAGGGGAAAGATTTATCTTTCCCTTAAGATTATTTGGTTTCTTTAAACTCAACGTGCTTACGTACCACTGGGTCAAACTTATTTAAGGTCATTCGCTCGGGGCTATTTGTCTTGTTTTTTACTGTATGATAATGGTAGTGACTGGCGGAACTTTTAAGCTTAATTTTTTCTCTTTTTCTACTGGCCATTTTTTAAACTCCGAAAACTTTCAACATAATTTATAAACCTACTATCATATGACTAAATAGCAATTTATCTCAAGAGTTAAATGTTAAAACAAGCGCTTCCTGTTAGAAGAAATTCCCTTGCAGTAATCCCCATAAAAAGATTTCTTATAAAGGGATTAGAAGAGGGTATGGGTCGATCCTTGATAGTAGGTTCCTTATCTTTAACTCCCAAGCTTTATTAAAGAAGATGTTAAATGCTAACAACTTAATTAATCTTCCTAGGAAAAATTGAATTTAAGTTTTTAATGATTTTCAATACGGCAGATTCCACGGGAGGAGAGGGATTTGAAATTCTATTAACCCAAATATGCTTAGCTAAGCACTCACAATTTAAAGCCTATACAAATGATTTACACTATGCTTGCTGATTTACTAAGAAGCACTTTCTCTCTTTTTGCATTTATTACATTTAAATACTTGAAACTTACCTAATCGTTTTTAATACTTTCTAGTATTTCATAAAATTTTCATAAACAGGATTACCTTCTAGTATAAGATTTTTAAGATTAGGCACTTGGGGAGGGGGAGTTATTATCGACTGACTGTTAAAGGAAAGCTGCTGCAACTGTAAGAACTGTCTAAAGCTTGCAGGAATGGTTGCTAGCTGATTGTGACTTAAGTCAATCGTTTGCAGTGCAGGAAGCTTTAACTTTGCTGGCAAAACAGCTAGCTGATTGCGCCTTAAGTCAAGGTGTTGTAGACAAGGAAGCTGTCCAATAGCTTTAGGAATAGAAGTTAATTGGTTATTGCTTAAGTGAAGCGATTGCAGCTGAGAAAGCTGTGCAAGGGCTGCAGGAAGAGCATTTAACTCATTATCACTTAAATCAAGCACGTTTAGCAGAAGAGGCTCTCCTATGTCGGTAGGAATAGAAGCTAATTGGTTATGGTTTAAACTGAGGGTTTGAAGCTCAGTAAGTTGTCCAATCGTTGTAGGAATGGCTGTTAGCTGGTTGTAGCTTAAGTCAAGCTCTTGTAATTCAGAGAGCTGTCCCACAATCTTAGGAATAATATTTAGCCGGTTGTGACCTAATCCAAGATCTTTCAGCTTAAAAAGCTGTCCTACTTCTATAGGTAAAGTATTTAGCTGGTTGTGGTCTAAATTCAGTATACGAAGCGCAGTGAGCTGCCCTATGGCGGGAGGAATCATGGTTAGTTGATTGTGGCTTAAGTAGAGCTCTTGCAGTTGAGAGAGTTGCCCTAGCTGTGTAGGTAGAGTAGTTAATTGGTTGCGACTTAAGTCCACCATTTGCAACCCTGCAAGCTGTCCGATAGCGGGAGGAATAGCCGTTAGATTATTATTCACTAATGTTAGCCATTCCAGATTAGAAAGCTGCCCGATAGCTGTAGGCAGGGAGGCTAAATGATTATTATTCACGCCAAGCTCTCTAAGCTCAAAAAGCTGATCTATTTCTGTAGGTAAAGCGGTTAGATAATTATCGTTTAAGCCGAGCTGCTGCAACCGAGGAAGCTGCCCGATTTCTTTAGGAAGAACAGTTAGTCTGTTACGATCTAAGGAAAGTTCATGTAATTGAGAAAGCTGAAAGAGTTCAGGGGGTAGAACTGCTAGCTTATTATTTTCTAATGAGAGGGATTGCAGCTGAGAAAGCTGTCCAATGGCTGCAGGAAGAGTGTGGATCTGATTATGGCCTAAATACAGTTGCTGCAGCTCTGCAAGCTGCCCAATAGTTAGGGGAAGAGCTACCAGGTGATTATTTGATGCCACAAGCTTTTTAAGCTTAGAGAGGCGACCGATACACGCAGGAAGAATGGTTAGCTGGTTACCGCCTATACAAAGCTCTTGTAACTGAGAAAACTTTTCTAATTCTGGAGGCAACATGGTTAAACTGGAAAAATTTAAATCTAAATGTGTAATAGTTTTAGCATGGACTTCAATCCATTGGCTTAATAGCTCTCCTTTTTCTTTTAAAGATAAAGCTTTAATTTTTGGTTGGTTTAAGTACTCTGTTCCTCCAGGCAGCTTGTGCCATAGTAAAAGACGGTTGATATTCAGTAGGTAAGAGAAATAATTAGAATGGGTAAAAGCCCTGGATTTTTTTGGAGTCTTTTCAAGCTCTACAGGGACAAGATTGGCCGCTAGGGTAAAAAGTTTTGAAAAGATATGAACGACTTTCTCTTCAACTGAGCAATCTGGTTTAATTTTGTAGATTTTATCTAAAATGCTAGCTTGCTCTGTAAAATCCCCGTTCTCTTCAGGAAAATGAATCTGGAGAATTTCTTTGTAAAGCGAGGGCATCGAAATGTCGATGGTAGATTGAGGAGAAAGAGCTTGAATATAAGCTGGGCCTGTAGATAAAGAAGAGGTAGAAATGAAATGTTGAGGAGCTAATGGGGAAAGAGGCGAAGAGCTTGGGTAAACCTGTTGCAATTTCTCTGCTCCTAATTGCCTTACTTGGTTAACTTTTTCTAATAATTCTTCCGAATCTTTATCATCTACTTTTCCTTTACCCTTTGGCTCTTTGCTCTCCTGGCCAAATAACTCTTCCTCTTGATTATCTGATACCTTTTCTAGATTTAAGTCGCCTAGGACCAAAGAATCTATTCTTATCTTTGATAAGAGCTTAGGATCGAGCTTTTTAAAAGAGTTTCCATCATAAGCTTGAGTTTTTTCATCTGTAGGGATTGATTGCATGGCGTCTTTTTTCACTAAATCTTTTAGGAATAATTCGCATTCTCCTTTCTTAGAATTATTTTTGTCCTGCAAGAAGGCTGGTCGAACGTCATAGTTGGGTGTATACTTTTCAATAACCTTGCTATCATGAAGGCCAAGCTTATAGCAAGCTAAACAGTGAATCTCATCGTCTTTGTTGAGGGTATGCCCACAAGGCAACGAAGTAACCGCCTGCTTTGTTAGTTCTCCTAGATGAGCATCTTCTGCATTCTCTGTAGGTAGGGCACGAACAGTTGTCTGGGTACTAGAAGTGGAAGTTGGCGGCATCATATTAAGCTCCATTAAGATTTAGGTTAAGCTTTTTCTTCAAACTCAAGCCTACCTTGATTTTTTCCTAAATTGCATCGATTTATTTATGCTAAATA
This sequence comes from Neochlamydia sp. AcF65, assembly GCF_018342435.1. Taxonomy (NCBI): domain Bacteria; kingdom Pseudomonadati; phylum Chlamydiota; class Chlamydiia; order Parachlamydiales; family Parachlamydiaceae; genus Neochlamydia; species Neochlamydia sp. AcF65. Next base: position 18,764 of record NZ_JAEMUE010000028.1, on the reverse strand, counting down.
TGATCTTTCTTTTTATTTTTTAGCAACTGTCATTTAATAAACAAAAAAATTCTAGAGGATATTATTTTAAATTAAGATTTATGCTATTACTTTTTAATGAAATCGTGTTTATACGTTCAAAGAAAAAATTAATTTTCTGAAAAAACAGGCTCTTTTCTTAAGAGTAAATCTTTATAAGCATAGAATTGGATTATGAATACTTACCAACAAATTCGCAAGCTACGATTTATACCTCAATGTCCTAGGATCATGTTAAGGGAAAGATAGGTATCGGAGCACCTTCTTAGGATGGATTAAAAAGAAAGGGAGGTAGCAGCTTCCAGTGTCAAGTCATCTCCTTTTCCTTTATGTTTATAAATATGATAAGCTAGTCCTGCTATCATAGCTGCATTATCCAAGCTTAGCCCTAGAGATGGCCAATACTGCCGGTAGCGGTTACCCTTTTCTATAAACATCTTACGTAAAGCTTTGTTATTAGTAACACCGCCACCAAAAACTAAAGTTTTACAATTATATTTTTCTGCAGCCTGTAAAGTTTTTTTTAAAATGTCAGAAAAAGCCGCATATTGAAAGGAAGCGGCTAAATCAGATTTATCAGACGTTAAGTTATAAGTATATAAAACTCCGGTCTTTAATCCACTAAAAGAGAAGTCAAATGGTTTACCTTTTACAGTACCTGCTTTTAAAGGATAGCATAAACTAGATCCTTTCTCTGCTAACGCTTCGATAGGAGGACCGCCAGGGTAAGGCAATCCCATAATTTTAGCCACTTTATCAAAAGCTTCGCCAATAGCATCATCTACCGTTTGGCCTATTAATTCATATTTCCCTATCTCGTGCATACATATAAGGCTCGTATGTCCCCCAGATAGGACAATACCAAGGCATGGAAATTCAGCACTAGGATTTGACATGAGAGCAGCATATAGATGAGCTTCGACATGATTGACGCCTACATATGGCTTGTTCATACATAGCGCTATGGTTTTAATAGCATTTAAGCCTATAAGCACAGCGCCGATCAGCCCGGGGCCATAGGCGACTGAAAAAAGATCGATATCTTCGAGTTTGCAATTGGCCTCTTGGAGAGCTTGATCGATGATGGGAAAAAGCACATCGACATGTTTACGACAAGCTAGCTCCGGAACAACTCCTCCAAACTCTTGGTGTAAATCAATTTGGGAAAAGACGACATTAGAAAGAATCTCCCTTCCGTCTTTTACTACTGCACAGGCAGTTTCATCACATGTTGTTTCAATTCCTAGGACTAACATAAGCAATATAAGTTACTACAGCGGCTATTTGTAAATCTATTCTATTTTTTATGGATGATAGCTTGGCTCAATTCAAATGCAAAAGAGGAAAAATAAATTAATGACCGATCGACAATGGATTTATCATTCTAGGCGAGCTTTTTAAAACCATTCAAGTATGCTTTTTTGACTTTAATGAATAAACTAGGCGAGAATTTAACTTGGAGAAATGCAGCTATAGCTAGCTAGCAAAAATTTTTAAGAAAAGCCACCTGAAACGCTGGCTACCCATGCCTTTATGAACTCCTTTATTTTAAGTTAGCAAGTTAAGCTATATCTCTAATCACTATCCTTATATTTTAAAATGCATATTCAACCTTTAAATATAGCGATGATTCATTTTGCCAGCAAAGATTTAGAGTTATCATCTAAAATCCATAAGGCTTTGTGAGTAGGTGTACCAACTTTTTGCACAGGGATTAGCTCGGGGTTATAGGGCCCCTTTAATGCTTGGAAGACCATATCTTCTTTGCCCTTTCCAAATACATATAGCAAAATGTATGAAGCGGCATTAATACACTCATAAGTAAGAGTCATACGCCATGTGTTTTTTTGAGGGATAAAATTACCGATAACTAAACGATCGCCTGCATGCAGGCCGCTTGTTTGAGGAAAGAGTGAGGCAGTATGCCCATCTTCTCCCATACCTAAAAGCACGGCATCAAAGTTTTTTTTCGGGATTTTAGTTTGAATCAAATGTTCGTAATGCCTAGCATTCTCTTCTATATTATTTTCAGCTTGCATCCGAAAAATATTAGCCGCTTTCAGCGGCAATGCATTAAAACCTGCTTCCATAGCATTTAAATAATTGCTTTCTGGGTGGGTGGGAGGCACGCTACGCTCATCGCTCCAAAATAGTAGTACTTTTGACCAGTCAATTCTTTCGCGATTTTCTAAAGAGGTAAGAATTTGAAAGATAGCTTTAGGAGTACTTCCTCCCGACAATGCTACTGCAAAGTAGCCCTGATTTTCAATACATGTATTTGCAAGATTAATGAATTGTTCCACACAATAAAGGAGGGCCTCTCGATAGTTTCCAGCAGCAACCAGATCTCTTCTATCATCAAACACTTGTATTTTAGTTTTCCACGAGGAATTTAGCATAAGACCTAGATATTTTTTGTTTTTTAGCCTAGCTTATCATGAATGCTTCTTAAAGCATAAAAATCTTTTTACTTATCTCTACTCATTCTAACTAATATTTTTACAATAACCCTGCTTTTTCTAACTTTAAAAATTTAGGAAGGCTAAATTAAACTCCATTTTCTTCCACTTTGGGCTAGCAATTGATTAGCCTCTTCAGGTCCCCAAGTGCCGGCGGCATAATTTGGGAAGCAGGGGGCAGGATTATCTTGCCAGTGGTGGAGGATAGGCGATAATAGTTTCCAGGAAGCTAGCACTTCATCTGCTCGTGCAAATAAGGTATTGTCTCCCGACATGCAATCTAAGATTAGCCTTTCATAAGCTTCAGGAGGGGTGGCGCCAAAATAAGATCCATACTGGAAATCCATCTTAACAGGTTGGATGGGGCTATTGATACCGGGCACTTTGCAATTAATTTTTAAAGAAATTCCTTCATCAGGTTGAATGCGTATTACTAAGACATTCTGTTCAATTGTTTTACCTGCATCATTAAAGAGAAAACCTGGTACCGCTTTAAAAGTAATAGCTATTTCGGTAGCTCTTTTAGGAAGTCTTTTGCCTGCTCTAAGGTAGAAAGGCACACCAGACCAGCGCCAGTTATCAATAAATAACTGTAGGGCAACATATGTCTCTACTGTGGATTGAGGATGCACATTTTCCTCTTGCCTATATCCATTGACTGGCTGGCCGTTAATAAGGCCGGGGCCATATTGTCCGCGGATGATTAAGCGATCCATCTGATCCATAGAAAAAGGGCGAATGGATTCAATCACTTTGACTTTTTCATTATGAATGGCTTCAGCTTTAAGGCTATTGGGAGGTTCCATACAGACAAGAGAGAGAAGTTGCATCATATGATTTTGAACAATATCTCTTAGCATGCCTGCTTCTTCAAAAAATCGACCGCGGTTGCCAATGCCTATTTCTTCTCCTACTGTAATTTGGACATTATCGACGTGGCTATTATTCCAAATAGCTTCAAAAAGAGGATTGCTAAAACGAAAGACTAAAAGGTTTTGTACAGTTTCTTTACCTAAATAATGGTCGATGCGATAGATCTGCGACTCGTTGAGATACTGAGATATTTCTTTTTGTAGCTCCTTGGCAGACTTTAAGTCGAAGCCAAAAGGTTTTTCAATAATAACTCGCGACCATTTATCAGGATTTTCTACTTCGTTATAGATAAGTTTATGTTGGCTCAGTTTTTGAATAATAAGAGGAAAAAAACTAGGCTGGGTAGATAGATAAAAAACTCTATTTCCTTTTGTTCCATATTTAATATCTAGGTCTTCAAGGAGCTTAGCTAGCCGTATATACCCTTCATCTTCATGGAATTCGGCCATATGATAATAGAGCTGCTCGCTAAAGGTATTCCACATACTCTTATCGACAGGCCTTGTGCGTGAAAAGCTATTAATTCCCTCCATCATCTCATGGCGAAAGTTCTCATCAGTTTTTTTACGCCGTGCAAAACCTACACAGGCGAAGTGAGAGGGCAGCAATTTTTCTTTATTGAGGTTGTAAAGTGCAGGGACTAACTTACGAGCAGTCAGATCACCTGTAGCACCAAAGATTACCATAATACAGGGGGGAGCCGTCCTATGAGAACGATTGACTTCTGTAAGAGCAGTCGAAAACTCTTTAGCAATCGGAAATGTAGCTGTCGACATAAAAGTCTCCTCGAAATAGATATTCTTTAGCTGTGTTTTAACAAACGGCTCGATATATTTCACTACAAATGAAGATATGATCGAAGGCCTTAATTGGTAACGACCTTAGGTAGGTTGAGTAGGTTGCGCTTGAGAAGGAGATATATTCTGATCAGATTCAACCTTTAATTGTCCCAGCGATTCAATAAATTCAAAATGTTTTTTCTCCACAGGAGTGATTGATAAGCGGGAACCTTTCTCTAAGATCTTTAGCCCTTCAAGCTGAGGGTATTTTCTTAAATCAGCTAGAGCTATAACTTGGGAAAATTTCTTTACAAACTCTACTTCTACCATCATCCAAATAGGATGATCGGGGGTAGCTTGGGGATCATAATAAGGGCTATCTTTATCCCAGGCGGTAAAATCGGCATGGGCTTCACGGCATATTCGACAAATACCTACTATACCTGAAGGCTTTGCATTTGAATGATAGAAAAGCACCAAATCACCCTCTTTCATCCTATCACGCATAAAATTGCGAGCTTGGAAATTTCGTACGCCCTCCCATTCTGAAAATCCTTCGCGTTGTAAATCATCGATAGAAAAAACCGAAGGCTCGGTTTTCATTAGCCAATATTGAGTGTTAGAAACCATATGTCCCACCATGACGTAATTTCAAATGATCAAGATAATTTTGTAGGATAATGATAGCCGCAACATTGTCAACAGATTTAGCACGTTTCTTGCGATTTAGCTTTCCTTCTTTCATCGTGCGTTCAGCTTGAACAGATGTAAGCCGTTCATCCCAAGAAACTACAGGAATAGAGAGTAAATTTTTTAACAGGCTTATAAAATATTGACTCTCATCTGCCAGGTAACCTCTTTTTCCATTCATTAAAAGAGGTAGCCCTATAACTAGCTCAAGTAGAGTATAATGGTTAGCTTTTTGATGCTCTTCTAAAAGTAAAACCAGCTTTTTAGCAGTATCGCTTGTTTTTTTTTCACAGCCAAGTGTCATAAAAGGTAGTGCAATCGTCTTAGTCTCATCGGAAACAGCGATGCCTATGCGTGCTAATCCATAGTCTAAAGCTGCGATGCGAGTGATCGAAGGCTTTTCTACTTGGAGGTCGCTCATTTTTTGGCCTGATAATCAATCATGGCTTGCACAAAAGATTTAAATAGTGGATGCGCTTGGGTAGGTTTAGATTTAAACTCGGGATGGAATTGTACACCTACCATCCAAGGATGGTCTTTAATTTCAGCAATTTCACATAATGAGGCAGATTCCAGCGTGCCAGAAATAATAAAACCAGCTTCCTCCATCTGCTCTTTATATTTATTATTAAACTCGTAACGATGGCGATGTCTTTCGGAAATTTTGTCTTTTTTATAGGCCTGATAAGCTTTCGATCCTGGCTTCAAACAACAGTTATAAGCTCCCAGTCGCATCGTACCGCCCATATCTTGCGCGACTTTTTGTTCACTTAACAAAGAGATCACAGGATTTTTTGTAAAGGGATCTACTTCGGTTGTATTAGCATCTTCCAGCTTAACTACATGCTTTGCAAATTCTACGGCCATCACTTGCATGCCAAGGCAAATGCCAAAATAAGGGATTTTACGCTCGCGACAATATTTTGCCGAAAAGATTTTTCCCATCCAGCCTCTTTCTCCAAAGCCTCCTGGAACCAGATAACCATCGCATCCTTTAATTATATTTTCTAGATCCACTCCTTCTTCTGCTAATTTATCAGCTTCATAACATTTGATTTCTAGCTTATAACCTAAAGAAATAGCCCCATGGTGCAAGGATTCAAAAACCGATTTATAGGCATCTTGATGTTGTACATATTTACCAATGACTCCTACCGTAATCGTTCCCTTAGGATGATGGATAGTATCAAGGATTTTCTGCCAATCCGCCAAGTCGACAGGTCTATTAGGCAAATGAAGCATTTCACAAATCATTGAGTCGAGATTTTGCTCATGTAGCTTCAAAGGAACTTCATAAATGCTCGATTCAACATCTGCTTCGTCGATGACTGCTCGGCGGCTAACATTACAAAAAAGACTTAATTTATCTTTAACTTCTTCGGGTAAAGGATTTTCGCAACGACAAATAATAATATCGGCAAAAATACCAATTTCTCTTAAAACTTGTACAGAATGTTGGGAGGGCTTGGTTTTAACTTCTCCTGCTGCTTTTAAGTAAGGAACATAAGTGAGGTGGATATTTAGGCATTTGCCTTTATTTTCATTATGGAATTGACGGATAGCTTCTAAAAAAGGCAGCGATTCGATGTCGCCTACTGTTCCTCCTATTTCCACTAAGACAACATCAATATTTTCTTCTTGCTTAGTACAGATATGAATACGTTGCTTAATTTCATCGGTGATATGAGGGATAACCTGCACTGTTTTTCCTAGATAATCTCCCTGTCTTTCTCGACGAATTACACTATTATAAATCTGCCCTGAAGTTGCATTGGAAGCCTGCGATAAAGGGGAGTTGGTATAGCGGTAATAATGTCCCAGGTCAAGATCAGTTTCCGCTCCATCATCGGTTACATATACCTCGCCGTGCTGATAGGGACTCATCGTACCGGGATCTACATTTAAGTAAGGATCAAATTTAAGTAAGGCAATTTTGAGCCCTTTTTTTTCAAGCAGCATTGCAATAGAGGCAGCCGTCAACCCTTTGCCAAGAGATGAACACACTCCGCCTGTTATGAACAAATATTTTGTTTGCATAATAATAGTGACTCTATTTTTTTTATATCTTCGGGATGGTCAACGCTAAGGCTTGCACTTTCGACTATCGCAGTTTTTATCTTATATCCATGCTCTAAAACTTTAAGTTGCTCAAGGTCTTCTGCTAGTTGTAGGGGAGTAGTCCCTAACTTACCATAGGTGAATAAGAATTCTCGACGAAATCCATAGATTCCAATATGTTTAAAGTAGGCCATGCGAGGATCAAATTTTGCGGAGGGATTACTAGGGATCAAAGAGCGGCTAAAGTAAAGAGCATTTCCCTGCAGATCTAAGCAGCATTTAACAACAAAGGGATTTAAAGCCTCAGCTTCTGAATGAATTTTCGTAACAGCTGTCGACATCACATTATGGGGATCTTGAAGCAGCAGCTGCACCACTTCATGAATGATGGAAGGTTCTAAGCAAGGTTCATCTCCCTGTATATTCACTACTATAGCAACTTCTTTAAAGAGAGGGTTAGCTTGTACGGCCTCTATTAAACGATCTGAGCCGGTGGGACAGCTAGAAGAAGTCATAACAACTTTACCTCCAAAGCTTTCTACATGCTCAAAAATACGATTATCATCTGTCGCCACAAAAACTTCATCTAAAGAAAGGCATTTTTTAGTATTTTCGTAGGTTCTTTGGATGAGTGATTTGCCTAAAATACTTGCTAAAGGTTTTCCGGGAAAGCGCGTGCTCCCGTAACGTGCGGGTATAACGCCGATAATTTTCGGTGATTTTGTTTCCGACATCTCTTCTCTTAAAATTTATAAAAAAGCAGTTTATTCCATTGGATCCATAAATTCAAGAGTTATTCGAAAGGGATGTTACTACCTGCAAACTGCTGCTGTTTACACGAAGAAAACTAAAGTGGATTACAGCTTCTTTTTGATAGGGGAGGGAAAAAACTTATGGAGCCACAGCCATAGAAGGCCGCTAGATGATAATTTCATAGCTTTTGCAAGTTAATAGCGCTTAAAGGTAAATTTTCCTGCATCTCTGTGGTCTTCTTATCGTATTTAGCAAGTAATTCTTCAAAATAAGGAACTAGAGGGTTTCTATAAATACTCACTACCTCTTTTTCTACGACGGGAAAAATATCGGCTACATTCTTTAAAGTAATTGTATTAACATCGCGAGCAGGCTGGTAATAAATCTCTCCGTCAGAATGATAGTCTGTCGTTGAAAGAATTTTATAGTAAATTAAGATTTTGATAATTTCTGCTAACTTGATCTTGGCTACTCCAAGCTTATCTGAAAGCTGATGAATAGTATAAGGAGAATTACCTTCACAAAAATTACGCATGCAGCTGTAAATAATCATAAGAGCTAGCACACGTCGACAAGCTAGGGTTTGAAGGGTACCTTTACGCGTAGGCGCATAATTCCATGCCATAATCTCTGCTTGGTAGGCCAATTCAGCTCCAGCTAAAATGATCATCCAACTTAAATTTAACCATATTAAAAATAAAGGTAAAGCCGCGAAACTTCCATAAATAGCCCCGTAGCTAGAAAGTTTTAACTGTATATTAATATAAAATGTTTGGATAAGTTGATAGGCTGTTCCTCCTACAAGTACGCCAAGCATTCCATATCTGAATGAAATCTTTCGATTAGGCAAAAAGAAATATAAGAAAGTAAATAGCATCCAAGTTATCAAAAAAGGAAAAAAATGAATAAATAGATATTCAAAGAAAACAGCTTTTCCAGAAATTTCTACAAAATGGGTTTTTAGATAAATAGTTAGGCTACTTGAAACGACAAAAAATAAGGGACATATAATAATGGCTGCAATATAGTCGGTAACTTTCCTTATCCAGGAGCGCGCACGAGGAATTTTCCAGATATCATTTAAAGCTTCTTCCACATTCCCAAAGATATTATAAACAGTCCATAAAAGTAATATCACTCCCACGCCAGCAATCAAGGTACTACTCGTTTCTTCCAAAAGGCTATACGCAAAGTCAATTGTATAGCTAGCAATATCGGGCTGCTTGCTAAGTTGTTCTTTGATAACTTCTTCTAAAAAGGGGGCAAAGCCGAAACCTCTTGCAAGTCCAAGAATTACGGCAAATACGGGAACAATAGACATTAAAGTAAAGTATGTTAATGCTGCTGCACGTGCGTTGCAGTCATCTTCATAAAAACTTTTAACTGTATGACAAAATAGTTTCCATATTCTTTTCATAGCTGCAGATTATATCAAACTTAAAACTTATGCAAGCACTAGCTAGTAATAACTTAAGCAAGAAAAGGATGGCTTAGCCTTTTAGTTGGTACTAAGTAGCAATATAAAACTAATATCTACACCTTGCAAGTGGCTCAACATTTTTAGGCGAGGATTTCTCTCTAGTTCTTGTATTCGTTCAGAAATTATTTTTCTAATATTGTTGGGATTATTTTAAGCCGCTTTCCTACACTAGACGCCCATTCGATCGTATACGTAGCTTTTGTCATCGTGGCTTTAGCCTAATCGTTTTTTCATCTCTTTCAAAGAAATAGTACCCTTTACTTCAATCTCTTTTAAAGCTTTTTTTGCTTCATGAATATCTTGAGCAACCTCTCGGGCTTCCAAAGTTTCTAAATCCTCAATCGGCACTACCGCTACTCGTTTCTTGTGATTGGTAAGAAGGATACGTTTTTTATGGTAATTGACCCCTCTGAAAATCTCTCCTAACTCTTTTCTTGCTTGAGTAGCTGAAATGCTTCCTATGTTCTTCATATTACCTCTCCTTTCACTCTTCACGTATAACATACCGAATATATAAAAATAAACTTATATACTCCGATAAAATATTTTATAGGCATGTAATCATTCCTCTAAACAGTTTGAAAATAGCACTTGAAAGAATCTTCGATTTCTCTTTTTAAGAAATATGAAAGGAGAGCACTAAAGTGAGCAAGTGGATAAGAGCACAAATACACATGTGCCAGGCAATAGAACTTCTTATTTGCCAAATGAAAAATGAGGAAATCTTAAGTAAAAGCTATTTTAAAGATCATTTAGGAGGCGTTTTTAAAGCCATCTTGTCATGAATATATCATAATTATAGAAGCTTAGAAATTTGAGGACTATAAAAACCTTTGTCTACAATTTTTAGAAGCCGCAGGGCTGCATAGTTTGAAACGCGATTTCCAGATTACCAAGATTGAACTGTCTTTACGCTTACATTTAATACTTTTGCAAAAATTCCTTGAGAATAATGCTTTTTCTCTCTGATTCTCTTAATGTCAATAGCCTTATATTCATTTGGAGGCTCTGGGATTACGATAAGATCTGATTTAAGCGTAATCTTTCTTTCTGAAAATGCTAAAGCTTCTTCAAGCCCTTCAAATAACTTACTCATTTTTAATCCTTTTTTTGATTGCTTTAGCTATTTGTTTTAACTCCAATTTTTCTTCTTGAGATAAGTTTTCTTGCTCATTTTTGGAATGAATGAATAACAAGAACAGGATCTCTCATTTTCTCTATTTAGATAGCATACTCTAAATCCGTTCATTTTCTCCTTTAAAAGCTGATTTTAAATGAGTTTTCCTTATTCCCTAGTTTCAGTAATTACGTCTCCTTGTTCTGGATTGTCAGCTAAGCTTTTCTTTAAAATTTCCAAAATCTTCCTTTTTTAGCTTTTTTTTCTTTATGTGCCTCGTAATCCCTTCTCCGAATAATTTTTGTCTGCACAATATGTTTTTTCGTAATTTAACAAAGCCCTCCGAATAAGCTGTTTCTATTACTGCTCATTCTATAACTTTAAAAAACATGATTTATTAGGAAGATTTTGCAGCCATAGGACTATTGGGTAAGATTCCCGAATATTCTTTATAACCAAAAACATTGACTCGCGCATTCTTCCTAGCCAGAGGCTTTGGTTTCACAACAATATCAATATCTTGCCCGAGTAAATTTAAGAAATGCATTAAGCGTTCTATGGAGAAACCTGCCAGCTTTCGATGCAACAATGCAGATACTTTGGGTTGATTGATTTGCATAATTGTTGCAGCTTTCTGCTGGGTAAGCTTTCTTTTTTTTATGATATTGTCAATTTCCCATGCCAATTCGGCTTTAGTGAGTTCTTCTTCTGCGTTAGCAATTCCAATATCTGCAAAAATATTGTCACTACTAATTTCAAATTCACTTCCTTCTATCTCTCGTTGTTTTTTTTTAGTGACCATGTTAGTTAACCTCTTAATTTAAGCGTGTCAAGCCACTCTTTATATTTTTGATGCGCAGTCCTCAATCTTTGCTCAACTAGATCAATCTCTTGCTTTGGAGTTTTAATGCCCGTCTTTGATTTTTTTGAAAAGCATGAAGAATAATAACAGTTTTTTCCATTTGAACCGTATACACTGTTCGATAGCTACCTCGGGCATCACTTTGGACGATTTCAACCACAAAACCACCCACAAATCCCTTAAGAGGTTTAGCGTCTCTATGTTTTTCACCTTTTTGAGCAATGTATAAAGCATGGCCCATCTCGTTCCTCACTCTATCAGGAAATTCCATAAAGTCTTTTTTGCTAGATCCCATCCAAATAATCGTTTTTTTTTGATCCATTATCTCTCCATATAAAAATTATCCCAAAATTGGGATAACTCCTCAAGAGGAATCTAACAGCCAATCATAAAAAAGATTTAAATTTTCTCTATAATCATCCTAAGTATTTAGCAAAAATGTTTTTTTATCTCTCATCCACTGGAGGATAAGCTTCCTCTCTTCTTTGCTTGCTAACTATACAATCCATTATTAAAAGTTTCTTTTTTACATGCCAGGAATCCATCTGTTGTTTTAGGTCCATAACGTCGTGCACTATGCATTCGGCACGCAATAAATGGGAATTAGTAAAAGTTGGGCATGTTGAGAAAATGCTAAACGTGTCAAATGTCCTAATTTTTAATGCTAACAATCTAAGCTCACGGCAAAAAAACGCAACTATTCATGTTTAAAGCAGCTTTAGCCATCAGTTAATTATAAAAAGTAAGTTTTTCGGCTTTATCTATCGCTCTATCCTTTAGGAATATGTGACAGATTGACACTCTCCAACAGTCAAAAGCGTAGGTTTCATAATTAACTGGTGGCTAAAGCCGCCTTAAACCTGAATAACTACAAAAAAACTTGCATGAAACTAAAATTTTAACTATTTTTCTGTGAGTGAATAAATCAAAGAAAGGGAGCGAATTATTCGCCTCTTTCCCGGTTGTTTAAGGCCCATTTTTTCTATAAAATAGTATTAAATTAACCAAAGAGTTCGTTATGTCTATATCTATTCAACGAGATTTTCCTGAAATCCAACGGTTTCAACAACTAGGGGGCGTCGATTGGGAAACCCTTAAAAAACAATATGTTACGACTTTACGTCCAGAGAAGGGAGCTCAGGAGCAAGCCGCTCAAAAGATGCAAGACCACATAGAGGACCGCGACATAGTCGACTATGCCAGTTACCGAGAAGCAATTTTAAGAATATTCCCTCCTTCTTATTTTAATTTAGACGCAGAAATAGCAGGCAAGATATCGAAAACGCCTACTGATAAGTATACTTTTACAGCGAAATGGTATGAATTTGTAGTCACAAAAAAAACAATTCATGCACCTACAGATTTAGAAAAGCCGCAAAAGTGCAAGATTGCTATTAAAGCGCCTGGTAGTCGCAAATTAACCTCTGATATTGATACTTCTATTCTGACTACCTTTATAGGAGAAAACTCTTTTTTTGAACGTGCAGAAGCAAGAGTTAAAAAAGAAGGGTACGAGCTTGAAGGTCGCATTACCAATGCTATTATTGATGGTTTTTATAGCATTTCGGAAGAACTATTTGATATGACCTCTGCTTCCCAGCGAGATTCTAATGCTTATACAGATACCATAGCCAAAGATAAAGAAATCTATCCAAAATTTCTTCATGATGAAGAAAATAATCCCTCAATTCAAGGTACGAGGCTTTTTTCTGAAGAAGAATTTACCAAAATATTTAAAGAATATAAATATCAAAAACATGTTCAAGAAATGGCGGCTAGTTTATTTTCCCTGCAAGCTAGCTTGGAGCAAGAGGAATGGCAAACATTTAAAGATCTTGTTAAAAGAAGGTTAAGCAAAATCATTAAGTCAGAATTGCCTAAAGATGCCCAAGAAACCCACATCCCACTCTGCCAGCAGGATTATGATACCATTTTCCAAGGGGTAGAAAATATACGCAGCCACCATTTAGCCAAACTTAATGCTAAAATAGGGGAGCTAAGACAATTAGATCCTCTACCAGTACGTGCACAAGACATTACAATTGCAGCTCTTAACAGGCTTTATGTTGAACATTTAGAACAATGCACAGATTGCTACGAACAAATCCTAGCTTTAAAGAGTAAAAGAAAGCCTTTAATAGATGAATTAGAGAGAAAAAAACAAGCATTAGATAAAGAATTGGCCGCCTTAAAAAAATTAGGTGATAGCAGTGATGATCCAGATATCCAAGAGATCATTGAAAAAAAGCAAAAGAACTGCGCTTTATTAGAAAAGAAGTGCCAAGAATTAAGAGATTCACTACGTCAAAACATTATAAAAACAGCCCAGCTGCAAACAGAGCATCAAGGTTATCAAATCCTAGCAAGCACATTTGCTAATGAAGCTTATGTTTGCCGCTCAGCTGTGTATCATGTCGTAAATGGACAAAGTGGTGCCACAAGCCTTCCTATCTCACAACAAACTTTACTAGGCTCAGCTCTGCAGCAAGTAGGATTTAAACTTTTACATAGTAAAGAATTAACGCATAAAAGTTATTCTCCTGAAGAGGTCGCTTATTATACAGCCAAGTATGGACAGCGGCTTTTTAACCTTGTTTTTAGTGGACGCAATGCAGAACTTGAGGATGATATCATAAAACCTTTAGCCAAAGGTAAAAAACGAGAAGATTTACCTGAATTTACCTATCTTAAATCTGAACGGATAAAAAACAATGCTTATAGCACTTTTAAACGAGAAGAGTTAGCTCTCCTAAATGATCAAGCAAAAATCATCCAGCGTATTAAAATGGACTCTGCTATTTTAGATGCTGAAAAGCCTAGAAAAACGCTTGAATTAATACAAAAATTATATCCTTTTTCTACCGAAGAGGAAAAAACGCGTTATTTTGAACAGGAGAAAGAGCTTTATTTATCGATTAGCGCTAAATTAATCGGCCTGGTTTGCGCTTCTAGATTAGAGCAAAAAGGGTATCTATGGGGAAAAAATCTGCTGATCCCTTTGCAAAATACAACTGAGGAAAAACAGCTGGAAGGCCAGGTTTCTGTTATTTCCTCTCCAGTCCCTTTACAGCCTCCCGAGCCTTTGGAAACGACCGGTGGAGGGAGTGCTATAGATGAATATCATCAGCTAAGTCCACATGCAAGAAACTTGGTGATGGGCACGAATGGAGGAAAAGCAAGAGTAAACCACATGACTCAGCAATCTTATTCTCAATCTGCAGTTGTAGCTAATCCTTCTGAAGAAACAGCTCGAATGCTAGCCGCAGGGGTATTTGGAAACAACCCAAAGTAAGCAGCTCATCAGAACAAAGCTCTGCTGATGGGTTAGATTGTTGTGAGCACAGTCTTAATGCCTTGCAAACTAAGCCTGGGCTTTTCAATGTCCAGGCTGTTGGTAGAGGAATCCATTTAGAACAAAATGCAACGCTGCTTATACACTCTAACCCTATTATTCAATATCATCCATTGCAGCCCTTATCTCAGGCAACCCTAAATCCACAAAGTCTCTCTAACTCTCTTCGAAGCCTTTACTTTTCTCAAAAAACCCTTTCTATTTTTAGGATTAAAGTAGAACAAGAGTGGGAATTTAAGGTTCATTTAGAAGAGATTTATGTACGTTTAGGGATAATTGAGAGTAAAGAAAGAATAAAACGCGACCAAGCACTTGATAAGCACTCCGATTACCTACAAGATGGCTGCATTCCCACCTTTGAGACCATCTATAAGCTTAAAAAGAATATTGAGATCGAGCATCTTTTTAAACATGAAAGCTTTAAAAATAAGAGCGCTAAAAGAACTTACATCCAAGGTGCAGCCGGAATTGGTAAGAGCACATTATGCCACTACATTGCCTATCGCTGGGCCAAAGAGGAGCTTTGGCAAAGCCTCTTTTCCTACCTTTTTTGGATTCCCTTAAGAAATCTTACCTTAAGAAAATATCCTGCCGATAAAGAGTATACTCCCGCTGATCTTATTGCTAGGGAATATGCAGGCAAAATTGATTCGAGGGCAATTGAGGCTTGTATAAATGATGCCACTTTGCGAGAGAAAACTCTTCTTGTTTTAGATGGTTATGATGAACTTTCTGCAGAAGCTCAAGGAAACACCAGCCTGGCTACAGCCTTTAAGGAGCTAAAAGAGTTATTCCCTCATATTTTAATTACCTCAAGACCTGGAAGTTGCTCTTTTAACCGTTCTTGTGAGCTAGAGCTTTTAGGCTTTGATAAAGAAGGGGTCGAGCGTTATATCGATAAATTTTTCAAACAAGTTCAAGCAGAAGAAAAAAAACAAAAACTTTACCACTTATTACAAAGCTCTCCCCAGGTCTTAAGTCTTGCGCAAATTCCCATTAACTTGACTCTTCTTTGCTGCCTTTTTAACGAAGATCCCGAGGTTTTTGATTCTGATCAATCCATTACAATGACGGCTATTTATGAACGGATTGTTAATTGGATGTATAAATGGTTTCTTTTTAGAAGAATTGACCAGGGCCATTCCAATCAAACCAAGGAGAAAATTCTTGCAGAGAAAAATCTTCGCCGCAATCAAGAAGTTGCCAAAATAGCCAAAGCTTTTGAAGAAATGGCTGATTTTGCTATGAAGAAAAATACTCTTTATCTAGAGGAGAATGAAATTGATCACTTTAGAGGTAAGGCGATCACTTCCAATGAGCTTACCGATTGTGGACTTATCCGCATTCCAGAAGAAAAAGGCTATTTTATCCACTTAACCTTTCAAGAATTTTTAACGGCTTCAAAGATTGCTAATCAGTATCTGCGAGGAAAAAATCGGCAAGCATGCCAAGATTTTATGCGTAATTATAAGTTTGAGCCCCGTTATAGCCTAGTTTTGCGCATGATTGCTGGCTATCTTTCTTTGTCTACTTCACGTAATCGGCTTTATTTAGATTTAAATCCGCTACAATCTTTTTTTGATGATCTCTTTGCTGAGCCTCACGATCTAGCTATCAGGAGCGAACTCAATTTGATTGCAGAGTGCTTTGAAGAATGCCAAAAACCCGCTCAGGTAAGACAGTACGAGGGCTTTATTGAGCTTGTAAAAGACTGTATTACACATCTTTCCTCATTAGATTTAAATTTTGAGGGATTGCTCAGAAATAAAAATCTATTTAATCATCCTAAAATAACGTGTACTATCGAAACGTTTTTATCCCAACCTAATACCATAGAAAATATGCTAAAAATCTTACTAAAAATCACAAGTACAGGGCAATGGTTACCTGCAGAAATAGTAAGATTGATTCTTAAGATTATTGATGACCCTGATAAAGAAGAAGATGATGATGTCAGACGCTGTGCTACTTATGTCCTAGGAGATGTGATACGGCAAGGAGGCGAGATCGCTAAGGAGATGTTAGACATCCTCATCCAACTTCTCAAGGAGGGTGATTCTAATATTATCAGTTCTGCTGCCTATGTTCTAGCACAAGTGGCAGAGCAAGGAGGCGAGATTGGTAGTGAAGCGCTAGATGCTCTCATTCAAATTCTTAAAGAGAACGATTTTAAAGCCAAATATTATGCTGCCTATCCCCTACGAGCAGCAGCAAAGCAAGGAGGCGAGTTTCCTAAAGAAGCGCTAGATGCTCTCATTCAAATCCTTAAAGAAGGCAATTCTTATGCCAAACGCTATGCTGTCGATGTTCTAAGAGAATTGCTGGAGCAAGGAGCCAAGATTCCTAAAGAAGCGTTAGATGCTCTCATTCAAATTCTTAAAAAAGACAATCCTAGATCCAAACGCTATGCTGCCTATGTCTTAAAAGCAGCGGCAGAGCAAGAAGCAAAGCTTCCTAAAGAAGCGATAGATGCTCTCATCCAAATTCTTAAAGAGAGCGATTCTAACGCTAAAAGTTGCGCTGCCGATGCTCTAGCGATTATTGCTAAGCAAGGAGCAAAGCTCCCTAAAGAAGCACTAGATGCTCTCATCCAAATTCTTAAAGAGAGCGATTCTAACGCTAAAAGTTGCGCTGCCAATGCTCTAGCATTTATAACAAAGCAAGGAAGCGAGGTTCTTGATGGAATGCTACATACTCATATCCAAATTCTTAAAGAAAACGATGCTAAAGCCCAACACTCTGCTGCGGATGTTCTAAGAGAGTTGTTAGAGCAGGAAGTAAAGCTTCCTAAAGCAGCGTTAGATGCTCTCATTCAAATTCTTAAAGAGAACCCTTCTAACGCCAAACGCTATGCTGCCGATGTCTTAAAGGCAGCGGCAGAGCAAGGAGCAAAACTCCCTGAAGAAGCACCAGATGTTCTCATCCAAATCCTCAAAGAGGGCGATCTTGATACTATACGCTCCGCTACCCACACCTTAGTAGTAGTAGCAAAGCAAGGAGGCGGGTTTCTTAAAAAAGCGTTCGATGCTCTCATCCAAATTCTTAAAGAAAACGATTCTTATGCCAAAGGCCATGTTGCCTATGTCTTAGGAGAAGTGGCAGAGCAAGGAGCAAAGCTTCCTGAAGAAGCATTAGATGCTCTCATCCAAATTCTTAAAGAGAGCGATTCTAACGCTAAAAGTTGCGCTGCCAATGCTCTAGCGATTATTGCTAAGCAAGGAGCAAAGCTTCCTGAAGAAGCACTAGATGCTCTCATCCAAATTCTTACAGAGAGTGATCCTGAAGCCAAAGGCTATGCTACATATGTCTTAAAGGCAGTGGCAGAGCAAGGAGCAAAGCTTCCTGAAGAAGCACTAGATGCTCTCATCCAAATTCTTAAAGAGAGTGATCCTGAAGCCAAAGGCTATGCTGCATGTGTCTTAAAGGCAGTGGCAGAGCAAGGAGCAAAGCTCCCTAAAGAAGCACTAGATGCTCTCATCCAAATTCTTAAAGAGAGCGATTCTAACGATAAAGAATGTGCTGTCGTTGCTCTAGGAGCTATGGTGAAGCAAGGAGTAAGGCTTCCTGAAAAAGCGATAGATGTTCTCATCCAAATTCTTAAAGGGAATAATTTTATTATCAAAGATCATACTGCCTATGTCTTAGGAGCAGTAGCAAAGCAAGGAGGCAAGCTTCCTAAAGAAGCGCTAGATGCTCTCATCCAAATTCTCAAAGAGGGCTGGGAATTCAATGATGGCTATGCCGCTTATGCTCTAGGAGCCATAGTAGAGCAAGGAAACGAAATTGCTAATAAAGCGCTAGAAGCTCTTATTCAAATTTTCGAAGAGGGTGACCCGTATGCAAAAATGCCTGCTATCGAGGTCCTAAAAAAAGTAGACAAAAATGCTTTATTAAAAAAGAGAATCAAAGGATTGACCTTAATTGCTAAGATTTGTTTCTTTACTGGGAATAGCTTATCAGTTAAAGGCCAGATACTTCAAATTTCTGATAAAAGGATAGCTTGCTTTTCCAAGCGTAAACTAAAGCTTACTTACGATGAATTAATAAAAAAGCTACCCGAAGAGCTTGCTTTATGGCGGAAAAGATTAGATAGCTTTAGCCAAACTAAAATTTATAAATAAGTTACAAATCAAGTTTGAGTTTCAAAAGGATTGTTGCTCCTAATCTTAAAATATTGGCACAAAAGCAAAGCTTCTCAAAATGATACAGAGCTTTCTATATTAACCCACATTCCGCAAGTTAATTTCCATTAGCATATAATTTCTGAAAAGGAGGGCCTAAAACCTGCAAAATATGCCTCATATTAGGAGTTAAATTAAGGAT
>NZ_JAEMUE010000027.1:0-28314 GCF_018342435.1 Neochlamydia sp. AcF65 | reverse complement strand
AAGTCCTTCTATCTTTCTCTCAAAATCCCGAATTACTCTTCCCAAATAAGTATGCAGCCTTTTTTCTTCCCTTTTAGCTCTTTTCATTTGACGAGCATGGGCATAACGAGCACGCATACACAAAGCTGTTTTGGCTAGCTTTTTATAGGTTTGTCGCAAAATGATTTTGTAATTATTGGCTATTTTTACAAGCGCCTGAATAGACTTAAAGTAAAGCTTTGCATCGGTAGGAAAAGCGATAGCTTTGGGCATCACCGTTGTATCGGCAATGACTTTTTTAAGGCTTTTTTTTTCACCGCGCCTGTCAAAACAGCTGCTACAATCGTTTCTTGTAAGACTTTACTAAGTCCAGCTTCACCCAATCTATCTCTCCATTTAATTAAAGAAGTAGGATGGATAGGCAGCTCATGCTTGAAGTGATCATATCCACAAAAGTATTGCCAATAAGGATTTTCTACCCATCGATGCACCACATTTTCATCAGAAATTCCATACATGTGTTGCAAGATAAAGAGACCCACAACTAGCCTTACAGGCTTAGCTGGCTGGCCTACATTTTCTACAAACAGCTTATCAAACTCTTCTTCCAGCTGCTTCCATTCAATCAACTTGGATAGCTGGACGAGAGGATGATTCTGGTTAAGTTCATTGCTAAAGCGGAATTTAAAAAGCAGGTCTTGTTGATTGTTTAGTTTATTTGGTTTCATAGTAAACTTTGCAAGAAATTAAGAGCTTTGTAATGATTTACTTGTAAAGAAAATATAGCATTTTTTGATAAAAAACTCTCCTAAAATATTATCTCAGGGCAAAAATACTTTAAATCATGTTGAACTCAGTAGCTTTCTCCCAATTCCCTTGATCTTGGTAGATTGTTCCAAAGGTAGTGTAAATATCTGCAATGCTAGGAAGATTTTTATCATATAGCTTAAGATTAATAGCAAGCGCTTGATGGACACACTCAGCAGCTTTCTCTAAATTCCCTTGATCTTGGTAGAGTATTCCCAGATTCTTGTAGGTCTTTGCTACATTAGGATGATTTTCCCCCAAAAGCTTAACGCTGATATCGAGCGCTTTCTCAATATATTCTGCCGCCTTTTTTAAATCCCCTTTCTCGTAATAGATTGTTCCTAGATTGTTATAGCGGATTACCACACTAGGATGATTCTCTCCAAAAAGCTTAAGATCAATAGCAAACGCTTGATGGGCATACTTAGCGGCTTTTTCTAACTTTCCTCGAGTTTGGTATATCGCTCCTAGGTTACCATAACATAATGCCAGATCATGGTGGTTTTCCCCAAATAGATTAAAGTTAATAGAGACGGCTTGCTTGGCATGCTCAGTGGCTGCCGCTACCTTTCGGAGTTCTAAGTAGACTGCTGCAAGGTTATTATGATAAATTGCCAGCATAGGATGATTTTCTCCAAAAAGCTTAAGATTAATAGAGATGGCTTGATGGAAATATTTAGAGGCTTTTTCCAGTTTCCCTTGTGCTTGGCAGAGCCTCCCTCGATTGTTATAGCACCTTGCCACTTGAAAATGATTTTCCCCATAAAGTTCAAGATTAATATCGAGCGCTCTCTTGAAATACTTAGCGGCCTTTTCTAGCCTTCCTTGTTCTTGGTAGATTAGTCCCAAATTAGTATAAGTACTTGCTATCCTAGTATGATTTTCTCCATACATTTCACGAAAAGGGGCCAGTGCTTGTCTAATAAGCTCAGCTGCTTTTTTCAATTTCCCTTGTTCTTGGTAGATCCACCCGAGGGTATTATAGCCAATTGCCACCCAAGGATGATTTGCTTTCAAAAGTTTACGGTTAATATCAAGCGCTTTTTTGGCACACTTAGCGGCCTCATCTAATTTCCCCTGCTCCTGATAGATCGTCGCTAAATTGTTAAGGTCTCTTCCTATAATGAGAGGAGTTTCCTCACAGAACAAAAGATCAATTTTAAATGCTTGCATGGCAAGTTCTGCCGCCATGTTTAAGTTGCCTTGAGCTTTGTAAATTAGCGCCAAAGCATTTAAGGCTTCTGAATTTGCTGGATTTAGTCGTATGGCCTCGTGATACCAGCTTTTTGCTTCTTCGTGTTGAAAAAGCCGTAAGGCTATATCTCCTTGTGTCTGCGGTGAGTTATCCTCTAAATTTGAATGTTTAAGAGTGTCTTCATTTCCTGATAAAAAATTTTGAACAGCCTGATAAAAAGGAACAAAGATACGATAAATTGTCTTTATTTTTTCTAATGTCTGAGGATTTAAAGCAAACTGCTTTTGAATAAAGCTAGGATCCTCAAATCCAAATATTTTAAGGATTGGATTCATGATTTCTTGTTGCGCTTGATAATGAGAATATGTCTTAAGCCGCATAAATAGCACTATACTCATCCACCCTCTTAGCTTTGCAGCCGCGCTGTCGTTTATAATCTTTTGCTCGTTTAGTTGATCAATCCTAGTAAACGTATCGGAGGCTTTTACTTTTGCGAGAAGTGCTAGCCGATCCAAAGCCAGATGAGGGAATCGATACAAGTCATTTTTGACTTTAAAAAGCATTCCTTGCCTTTCACCCTCATCAATTTTCGGATTAAAAGCTACCATATCCGTTTCAACCAAATGATGCTTAGCTAAATATTGGCGTAGATTAAGATTGCGTGGATAAGGAGCATTAAGCCCTTCTTGAACTTTTTGCCTATATTGCTCAGTTAGTTCCTCGTTACCTAGCAAATGAGTAAAGTTTAGTAATTCCATGGGAAGGTGAGGCTCTTTTTCATGCCACCACTGGCCTTTTTCATCTTTACCAATATACTGAGCCATTTTTCCAGGAGTTTGTATAAGATCAAATGTCTTACCATTACCTACAGGAATTTTGCAGCCTTTCCCTTCTACCCCTGCCCCATCAAAAGCAAAGCCCCGTGGTGTGATGCCATCAAAAAATTTGATGACTTTTAAGCAAGGAATGTTTAAAGCAGGAAGAATGGTTTCTCCTAAGTTGATAACCTTTAAGTGAAGTAAATTGGTTAGATTTCTAAAATATTTCTTATTTATAGGAGTGTCCTCTTGAATAAGAATCCCAAACTCTAAATCAGAATAAGGCGTCATCTCTTCTCTTGCTAGGGAACCGAAGCCTATCAAGGCATACTCACAAGGAATAGGCCCTAAGTTATCAATTGCTTGCATTGCAAGATGCTCGAAGAAAATTTTCATACGTTTAGAAATATGCCGATAAAGCTTTTTAACATTCTGGGGAGGCGGTGTTTCTGCCAGCGCACAAATCTTCTCTTCTATTTCTTTTCGGAAATTTTTTAATTTTTGGCGATTATATACAAATTGCTTCTCGACTGTCCATGGATCTATAAGTTTGCAGTGATACAATTTGCTAAATGCCTCTTGAATTTTAGTAAGCTTTTCTTTAAGAAGCTCCTGCTTTGCGGCTTGAGAAAGATGCATAGCATAATTATAGAGACCCGCAGCTTGAAGAAAGGTTCTTGCCTTTTCTTTTCTTAGATAAATGTCGCCTAGTTTTTCTATGTAAGCATTTTCTTGAGCAGAATTTTTTTCTTTAATAGCAAACTTTAAAGCTTGCGTATAGCTTTCTTC
The DNA here is from genome assembly GCF_018342435.1 of Neochlamydia sp. AcF65. Classification (NCBI taxonomy): domain Bacteria; kingdom Pseudomonadati; phylum Chlamydiota; class Chlamydiia; order Parachlamydiales; family Parachlamydiaceae; genus Neochlamydia; species Neochlamydia sp. AcF65. The sequence continues at coordinate 24,726 of NZ_JAEMUE010000027.1, read as the reverse complement.
CGCTTTTCTTATATCTTCATTCGATAAAAGCTCATTACTTTTCAAGCTTTCTAAAGGAATCCCTTTCCATTCATCACTTCGTTCAATTAAGTGCTTCCATTCTTTACATACAAGGATTGCTCGGCATAAGTCTTGGCAACCCAGTTTTTTGAAAATCCCTAAGCTAATCTCTGCATACGGACCTAATTTCAGATAAGGCTGTTTTCTCCCTTCTATTTCCTCAAACTCATTGAATATAAAAGGGTTAATAATAGCTGAATTTTCTAAACTCATTGACTCACCACCTTTTTTCTTAAGTTCAGTTTTATTTCCTTTTAAGCCTATATGCAATCTTATCTCTTTTTCCTTATCTTTTTATCTAGCTTTTCATTAGGTATAGAAGAAAAGAGCCATACTATTTCTTCTGTAGCCAAGTCTACTTAAAAATGAGTTACTTTAAAGATCGGGTTAAGGGATTCTCTCAAGAAAAGACCTCATTCCTCCTCTACCCTTCTTGAAAAGTTTTATAGCTTTACAAAACAAAGAGGATTTACTGGGACAGGGTACGCACGCTAAATAAGCTCCTGATAAAACAGCAAAGCTTCCTACCATTTTCTATATCATTAACTTCTAAAGGTTTCCTTTCTATTATCTTTAACTTTGAGATTGCTAAAAACTCTAATAATACATCTAATTATTGTAAGAGCATGTAAAGGAAAAATAACTTTGCTAAGAGTGTGCTCACATAAAGAGATGAAGGTAGCTTCTTTATTAAGCTGTAGGAAAAACATTAAAGAATGTGTAGGGCGGATTGTTTATAGCTTACTACCCTTAAAAACTGTTTAAAGTTAGGAGGACAATATGGGTCCAATTAAAAAAACATATATAGCCTATCCGCTAGCTAACCTTTATCAGCTAAAAATTTAGCAAATCAATTGTAAAAAAAAGCAGAAGACTCATGAGCATTAAGTTTCCAAGGATTAAATTTTCACTCCCCCATGCAATCTTATAAAGACTAAATATTCGAAACTATCAATTATTTTTTATAAATTAAGAATTATTTAGAAAATTTAAACGAAAGGGAGGCAAAAAAATTTAGATTAAAAACACACCCTACATACATCCTTAAAAGCTTCTTGTCTATCTATTAAGCTAGACTTTTGGAAGAAAATAAAAAAATTGCTATGTATAATCGTAAAACTTTGATAAATATATTTTTATTAGTAAGAAAAAAATGAAGGAGGCCTTTTATGCCCTTAAAAAAAGGTACAAGCCGTAAAACAATCAGTGAAAACATCCGCACAGAAGTACATCATGGCAAGCCACAAAAACAAGCGGTGGCAATTGCTTTAAATGAGGCCAGAAGATCTGGCGCAAAAATTCCTAAAAAAGGAAAAAATACCAAATAACTGTCAAATATAAGGAGAACAATAGATGGCAGCAATAAAAAAACCAGCCGCTAATAAAACGACGGCAAAAAAAACAGCAGAGAAAAAGCCTGCTGCAAAAAAGCCAGTGGCTAAACAAGCGGTGGCTAAGAAAACGTTAACTGTAAAGAAAACGGCGCCTAAAATTGTTGCTAAGGCATCAGTTAAAAAACCTGCTGCAAAAAAGCCCATAGTAAAAAAAGCTATAGTGAAGAAAACGACGACTACGGCTAGAAAAAAAGCTGTAAGTCGATAAATTTGCATGACTGACTTTGGTAAGGGTGGTTTTACTGCTTCTTTACCAAAGTTTCTTCTCTTCTTATTGCAGGTTGTTTTAGTATCATAAAGCTTACCTAGCCCCTAGCTTTAAAAGAATGCTCTTTCCGCGCCTTCTAAAGCCATGCTTAGAAAAACAGCTGGGATAAAAGCTAACTAAAGAGATGTTGGAGGTTAACACAGACTTAGCGGCTATAGAGTAGGCGAGATGATGAAAAGAAGTTAAAGGAGGAAAACTGGAAATTGATTTGAATATAAAAAAATGCTCGGAGTCGGACTCGAACCGACACAGGATTGCTCCCGAGGGATTTTAAGTCCCTTGTGTCTACCATTTCACCATCCGAGCAAAAGGTAAGCGCTAAGATAACGACATTTGACTTTAATAGCAAGCCAAATGTCGCAATTATTTATTCTTTTTCTTTCTCGGCGTTAGAAGGCCCCTCTTCTAGAGGCTGTTTTATTTCATTTGTTTCGTCCAAAGGTAGAGGAGAAGAAGCAGATTCACCGAGGTCGTCCCAAAAAGAATGAAAAGAACTATTTTGTTCCTCAGAAGACAAAGGTTTAAATTCTGGAGCAGGCTCTACAATAGGAGGCAACTCACTTTGCTCTTCTTTAAAAAACTCTTCAGCTTCTTCGCTGTCTCCTTCAAATTCTTCCGTGAGGCTATGAAGAATTTGAGCTTCCTCATCTTCTTTAGTTTCTTCTCGGGTATAGAAAGCATTTTTAAAAAGTATGTTTTCTTTGTACCTTCCAATGGTCTCTGAAATTAATGTCGGAGGGGGAGGCAATAATCCACTCATAAAAGGAGCAGGAGGCTGTGCTAGCGGCTGACCTTCTCCTGTTACTTTTCCCTCTGATGAAGAAGCTACATCTAGTTGCCCTACATCTTCAAATGATGATATAGCCTCAGTACCACCTATATCTTCTTTAATTTGCTCTTCTCGGCCCCGGCGACGCCTTTGCTGCCGTCTACGATCACGCTTTTTTTCTGCTCGATTGTCAGTAGCAGTAGTTTGCTCTTCTGCAATCACGTTAGATTCCTCCATGGCCGCTGGGTCCATTTTATCTATAGGCATTTCCTTCACAGCCTTAGTCTCACGTCCTCCTCCTATCTTGATCGAACGCTCCAAGCCCACATTTTTAAGGACCATGCGAGCTTCCCGGACTTCTAGAATCTCATAGTCGTTTACGGGAACAAGAAAAGATTTAGGTTTTTCTAAAGAGCGAAAAAAAATAGCAGTTCCAAAAGAAACGACTTCTAAAGCATCTACAAAATATTCTTCTTGCCCTACATTTTTGCTATTGCGAACAACAATTTTGCACCCTTCCTTAGGCGTAATAACGGTTTCAATAATAGGTTCTCGAGTAAAATCCACAATTAATTCAATCCTGTTTAAATTTGCATATATATTAGACTTTTAAAAAAGTCTATTTAAGAAGCAACCACTTACCTATATGTTAGTATTACTCTTTTGAAGCCATATAGGCTAAAAGCTCAACACATCTACAAGCATACCCCATCTCATTATCATACCAAGCCACAATTTTATAGAAGGTATCGTTAAGAGCTATGCCTGCATCTTTGTCAAATATCGAAGAGTATCTGCTTCCAATAAAATCACTTGACACAACCGGCTCATCACAATAGCCTAGGATACCTTTCATGCGCCCTTCTGAGGCCTTTTGCATCTCTTGGCATATTGATTCATAGCTGGTTGGTTTGCTCAGTCTCACGGTTAAATCGACAATAGAGACATCCACAACAGGGACTCTCAATGCCATACCCGTAAGTTTTCCTTTCACTTGAGGAAGGCATAAAGCTACAGCTTTTGCAGCACCAGTCGAAGAAGGTATAATATTCTGACTAGCAGCCCTGCCTCCCCTTAAATTTTTAGGAGAAGGCCCATCAACGGTAGGCTGGGTAGCTGTCATAGCATGCACAGTCGTCATTAGACCTTCTTCAATTCCAAAACTCTCTAGCAACACTTTAGTAATAGGTGCTAAACAATTAGTCGTACAAGAAGCATTTGACACAATTTTGTCATTTGCTGGATTATATTTTTCCTCATTAACACCTAAAACGATAGTAGCAATTCCTTCCTCTTTCGCAGGTGCTGATATTAGAACTCTCTTAGCTCCCGATTTTAAATGCTTGCCTGCCTCATCGAAAGAGGTAAATAGGCCGGTTGATTCTAAAACATAATCTACTTGAAGATCTTTCCAAGGAAGCTTTTGAGGATCTTTTTCAGCGATAACTTGTATCTTTTTTCCCTCAAAGAGAAGGTATTCTCCTTCGGCTTTAATTTCCCCTTCAAATTTGCCATGTACTGTATCATATTTTAGTAAATAAGCCAAATTGCTGGGAGAAACCACATCGTTAATAGCTACCACTTGTATATCATTTCTTTCGTTAATTAAGCGAAAAACCAAGCGACCAATGCGGCCAAACCCATTAATGGCAATTTTTAGGGGCATAGCTAGATTCCTTAAAAAGTCATAATTATCCTTTTTATCATAGATGAGACTTAAGGAGAAAGTAAAGGAAATAATCTTAGCAAAAATTCACGTGCGTTTATATAAATTAATTTTTTTTATTACCGATTTTATTATACTTATAATAAGTTTACTTCAAAAATAATATATTTTTATATATTATTTATTTATAAGTTAATAATAAAAACTAAAAAACACATAATTTGCTAACAAATGGATAAGATTATGCATCAGCTTTCATTAGAGCCTCTTGGCATTCACCCTTTAATTTTTCCTGCCTTTGAGAAACAAGAAGAACAATCTATAGATTCTAGAAGGGATACTACAGTTTATGCAGAAATCGCTTTAAAAATATTCAAAGAACTAGGACTGCAGGATCTATGCCAAACACAATTGGTTTGTAAAGAGTGGAAACAACTAATTGGAAGCAGTTTTTTAGCTAAAGAAGAGACCTATACCTTAGCTTTAAAACATGCTATTCGGAAGAAAGACCTTATTCAAGAAGCCTTTTATATAGAAAAACTTGGGGATGTTTATGGGGATAAAGGAACCTCCGAAACTCTTCTGCAAGCGGCAGGACTTTATAATTATGCTTTGCACAGGCATTTTCTATCTCATTCCTTAGAAGGCAAACGAAAGGTTCTTGAAGAAAAGTTATCAAAAGTTCAAGATTTACTTGTTAGAAAATGTAAAGGCAGAAGTGTAGCTTTAGCCACAATAGAGGATCAGTTTGAAAGCAACCGTAAGATATTAAAAGAATTTAGGAAGGAAATAGAGGCAAAAATTCAAGCCTTGTCCGAAACTCCTTCTTTTCAAGAAGTAAGGGAGCTCTATCGTAAAATAGCTCAAGGAATAAAAATCTTTTTTGAACATATAGTGGCACAAAGCCTAGATACCCTAGGGCCTCCCCCTTGTGAATATTCTATGATAGGCTTTGGTTCACTTGCTAGAGAAGAGATGACGCCTTACTCCGATCTAGAGTTTGGCATTCTTATCCAAGAAGATAATGCTATTAATAGAGATTATTTCAGACGTCTAACCACTCTTCTTCACTTAAAAGTGATCAACTTAGGCGAAACGATCCTACCTGCTTTAAATATTCCTTGCTTAAAAGCCATCAGTTTTTTCGATGACATTACGCCACGGGGCTTTGCCTTTGATGGAGCAGGAGTTGAAGGAAAAGGCTGTAAAACTCCTTCGGGCAATGGTAAGACGTTTGAGCTTATCCAAACGCCTGAAAAAATGGCTCAATATATTGGTAAAGATAATGAAAATCAGTGGTGGCATGAAAGAGAGCCACATCTTCCCATGGAACTTTTGAATTTTGCTCACCTTCAAGGTAGCCGCGAATTAACTGAGCAATATAAGGAGAATGTTCAAAAAAAACTTAATGCTCCTTGCCGAAAAGGTCTTACTCTGCGTAAGTACTTAGCTAAATTTCATTTGTTTTTAGCAGATATGAATATTTTCGATCCAGGAATGGGCGATTTAAGCAAGGAGGGTATGCTTTTTAAAGTCAAAGATGATTTTTATCGCTTTCCCCAGTTGGCTTTGGACCGGTTAGCCCTTCTCAAAAAAGTAATGGCTTCCGATACTTTCACTAGGATTGATCAGCTAAACCAGCTAGGAATTATAACGGCTGACGCCGTTAATAAATTAAAAGAGTGGATGAGTATAGCGCTATTTATGCGCCTTAAAACCTATTCTCATTATCAAGCCCAGCGAGAGATGATGAACCCATTGATCAGGCCCTTTAAGTTTGAGGAGCCTACCCTTATTCAAAAGCAGTTTGCTTTAGATTATAAGGCATTAGAAAAAATTAAAAAGATTTATCATATTTTCATTCCATTCCGCCAGGCTATTCAAAAGTTTTTCTTAGGCCATGAAGAGAGACTTACCTCTTCCTCTTTAGATGATGACTCGCCCCAGATCCAGGGAGACATAGCCAGCAGAATATTTCAACATGAAGAGGCAAAAAAGTATTACCTTAAAGCCATACAAGAAAATCAAGAAAACATTTCTGCCCTGATAGCTCTTGGGCTTATCTACGAGAACCAAGGAAATTTAAAAAAGGCCACTGAATACACCCAAAAAGCACTTGCTATTGCTATTAGGCGCGGCGGTGAAATCTGCCCCAGCGTGGCAACAGTTTATAATAACTTGCTAATGATCTACTATGCCCAAGGAAATTTAGAGGAAGCAGCTAAGTATGGTAATCAAGCACTCCAAATTAATATTAATCTGTATGGAAAAAATCATTCCCATGTAGCAAATAGTTATAATAGTCTTGGTTTAGTCTACAAAAAACAAGGGAATTTAGTAAAAGCAAGTGAATCTCTTAATCAAGCCCTTGCAATAGACCAAGCGCTTTGGGGTGAAAATCATTCAATGGTGGCAACAGATTACAATAATTTAGGAATGCTGTACAAAGATAAAGGCAATTTAAAAAAAGCAATTGAATTTATCCGTCATGCTCTTGCCATCAATTTTAAGCTTTATGGTAAAAATCATCCGCATGTAGCTACCTGTTATAACAATTTGAGCCTCATTTATGAGGACCAAGGAAACTTAAAAAAAGCCCGTAAGTATGCTGATAAAACACTTACAATTCAACTTAAGCTCTATGATAAAAATCATCCCCGGGTGGCCATAATTTATAATAATCTAGGGCTTATTTGCGCGAGCCAAGGAAATTTAAAAGAGGCTTTTAATTATATCAATGAAGCTCTCCAGATTAGCCGTAGGCTTCTAGGTAAAAATAATCCGACTGTTGCAGGGCTTTATAACCACATAGGGCAAATCTATCAAAAACAAGGAGATTTAGAAAAAGCCATTCAGTTTATTAACAAAGCCCTCGCAATTAACCTCAAGCTAGGAGGGGAAAATCAACCTTCTGTAGCAATAGATTACCAAAACTTGGGAAGCGTCTACTTAGACCAAGGCTATTTAGAGAAAGCCTTTGAGTATATTAATAAAGCACTCGATATTAATCTTAAGCTTTTCGGGGAAAATCATCCGACAGTAGCAATAAATTACAATACTCTAGGAAGAATCTATCAGGAGCAAGGTAATTTAGAAAAAGCTTTTAAGTATGCCAATAAGGCACTCGATATTAATCTTAAGCTACTCGGGAAAACTCATCCGACAGTAGCAATAGATTACAATAATCTAGGAGGAATCTATCAGGAGCAAGGTAATTTAGAAAAAGCTTTTGAATATATCAATAAAGCACTCGATATTGATCTTAAGCTTTTTGGGGAAAATCATCCTACAGTGGCAATAGATTACAACAATCTAGGAAGAATCTATCAGGAGCAAGGTAATTTAGAAAAAGCCATTGAGTGTGCCAATCAAGCACTCGTCATCAACCTTAAGTTTTTTGGCAAAGACCATCCTACTTTGGCAGGCAATTATAATAATTTAGGAGTCCTCTCCTCTATGAAAAACAAGGACTTTCAGTAAAAGCTATTGAGTGTATTAATCAAGCACTCGACATTCATCTTAAGTTTTTTGGTGAAAATCATCCTACACTAGCATTATGTTATACTAATCTGGGGAGGATCTATCAAGCCCAAGGAAATTTAGATCTAGCATTTAAGTATGCCCATACGGCATTTAATATTAACCTTAAGCTTTATGGAGAAAATCATCCCGAGACATTGGAAAGCTACAACAGTCTAGAGAGTATCTACCAAGAGCAAAAAAATTTAGCTGTACAGAGCAAAAAATAATTTTTCATAGATAAACCTTCTTAGAAGCACTTGAGAGCAAAAGAGGAATAGAATTAGTTGACATTCATGACTAGGCAGCAGGCAAATAACAAGTACCTAAGAAGGTGTCCTTGAACCTTTGTTTTGATCAATGAAAACCAATTCAATAGAAGGAGGAGTATAATGCTTAGGAAGCTATCCTGCTGAGCTGAGCAATAAAGAAAAAGAACAGGAAAAAATAAACTCTTTATTCTGTTTCCTATAAAAAAAAGGGCGGCCCTATATAAACATTTTAAAAGAGACCCACTAGATGCTATCTTTATCTAAACTTTGCAGGAGGCCAATGAAGACATCTTCTTATGATTTTTCTCCTTAGAAGACGGTCTTTAATTATTTCTCTAGCAGACTATACTACCCTCTGGCAGCAAAGCGAAGGCTATCTAAATCTTATGGCACGCTGCTAACTGGTATGCAAGAAGAGGTGAAGAATGTAGAGAAGAAAAATATAAATGTATAAAAACGGATAGGCAATCATAGGAAAATGTTGCCTAAAACAACTCTAAACCTAGTAAAATCGGATCCCTGAAACATTCGCTCCTTTGCTAAAGGCTATTCATACCGTGCAAGCGCTAGCTATGAGTAAGGTTATTTCGGAGGCTTATTGGCTTTAATTTTTTGTTTAGGCTTACCTTTAGCTGTTTTAGAATCCATTAATTTAATCTTACTACTCTTAGCTAAGGGTTTAGGTTTATTCTCTTTAGGAGAAGCTTTTACAGCTTTAGATTTGCGTGAGGAAGAATTATCTTTAGACTTCTGAGTAGGCTTTTTAGCTGGCTTAGAAGATGTCGAGGATGCCCCGTTTACATAGATAGCTTTGCTAATTGCTGGATTGTTATCAGCTGTGAAGGCAAAATCTTCTTTCTCTTCTTCATCTTCTCCATCAAAATGATTGATAGTCGTCTTATCCGCTATGTCTAAAAACCTTCTAGACTCTGGCTTGCTTTTATCCTGATCTAACCATTTGGAAGATAAATTGCGTAAAGCTGCCAGCTTTTGATTAATACTCTGAAGATTTTGATCCATGCCATCATGGAGTTGACGCCTACTTGCTAAAAGCTGTCCCTCATTTTCAAATTTAGAAGAGAAGGTTACTGCGGAAGCAGTTAAATCAGGTGTAAACAAAAACAAACGCATAGAAGCTGGCACAGTTGTATAGACATCGGTGGCAATCTGCGGCTCAAACTCTTGCTTAACAGCTTGCTTAGGAGGCCTTCCACGTTTAGGACGAGGATTTAGAGCTTCATTAGAGTAGTAGGTCTTAGCTTTCGCTAGCAAGGCTTTTCTAGCTTGTAAGATATCTTTACCTACTTTTGTATCGAATAGGTGGCGTTTGACCTTTTCTAAAAGCGATTTGGGTAAATCTAAATCCTCTTCGAACACAAAATGAAACTGGTTATTTCTTAACCACTCAATAATACGAATGCGAGACCTTTCTTGGTAAAATTGCTGCCATTTTTCTAATTCAGAAAGATGGTCGTAGATAAACTCAAGAAAGTTTTCCCTAGCTTCTTTGGATTGAATGATTTCTAGTAATTTTTCCTTCGTATCAATATCATACACTTTTTCATTAACGAAACCTTCCATAATCTTTTTAGTTTCATAAAAAGTTAATTTAGGAATAAGAAAGTAACGCTCACTATGCTGGCGCAATTCCTGTTCTAATGCCTCTATCTCTTCCTGAGGTTTATCCAGGTCGACATAAACTATAAAGCCCTCTTGGCGGTCAAGATAAAAATCGCGTTCGTCATCAGACTTTGTAAAAGCTTCGATCAGTCGATGGCAACGCAAGATAAGAGGGTTTTGAGCTTCTTTTAGTGTCTTACTCCTCATGGGCAACGATCCTTTAAAAATGTGTATAGATACAAAAAGATCGCATAATTATGCGATCTTTTATACTAGAACTCTATAATAACTAGATTAGGCTCTTAGTTGTCAAGATATTCGATAATACACATTTGAGTATTATCGCCCACACGACGTTGAGCTTTTACAATTCGTGTATATCCACCCGCTCTGCTTGCAAAGCGTGGCCCTAATACACCAAATAGTTTATCAATCACCTGCCTATCTGTATTATAGGCACTTGTGTCCCCTTTACGAGCAGCACGTGCTTCTTTGTCAGTCAACGCATTGAAACGAACCATCATTTCACTAATTGCACGACGCCTGGTAGCTAAAGTGTTTTTCTTTGCTAAAGTGATCATTTTATCGGCATAACGACGTAGCGCTTTTGCTTTCGGCACCGTTGTTTCGATGCGCTCATTTTCGATCAATGATTTTAACATATTGGCAAACATACACCGTCTATGTGAACTGGTACGGCTTAGTTTACATGTATCTTTTCTGTGTCTCATATCTTATTACCTAGCTGCTAATCTTCAACTTTTGCTAATTCTTTTCTACCTTTTTTGTCTTCATTGTAATGCTTGATCTTATCTTTCACATTATCATGTGTAATACCATAGCGAGAAAGATCCATGCCAAGAGATAAGTTCATTTCATGAAGTTTAGCTTTAATTTCATTTAAAGATTTCTTGCCAAAATTTCTAAACTCAAGCATTTTTCTCTCAGGAATGGATACAAGTTCAGCAATTGTATCAATGTTTGCTCCACTCAAGCAATTGGTTGACCTAACGGATAACTCAATCTCATCGATACGAAGGCAAAGTTTTTCCATCATTTCATCTGCATCGCTATCTCCATCACCTAATCCTTCGTCAAATACCAGTGAGTGGGATTTGGCTTTTGTAAATACGTCGAAATGCTTAACACCGATTTGAGAAGCAAATGAAACTGCCTCTACAGGAGTCACACGCCCATCTGTCACGACTTCAAAAATTAAGCGATCAAAATCTGTATCCTGACCTACGCGCGTATTTTCTACAAAATAGTTAACTATACGTACAGGTGAAAAGGAGGCATCTAAAAGGATTTCATCAGCGGTTTTATCATAAATAATATGCCGTTCTGAAGGTACATAGCCACGTCCTATGGCCACACGTAGATCTAATTGGCGTTTCATAGGTTTAGTAACCGTGAATAGATGAAGACCCGAATTAACAACTTCATATGAACCGTCTTTTACAATATCACCTAGAGTAACTTTATACTGGCCATTATTCTTGTCAAGCTCCTCTTGAGTAATATCTAAAACACATGTCAAAATGCGCGTATCACGGCTATAAGAACTTTCATCCGTAGGCAACTTTCTTAAAAGAGCACCTTTAAAATTGAGCACGATATTGGTCATATCTTCGATAACACCTTCAATGGCCATATATTCATGGGGCACACCTTCAATACGCAAGGCAATAATAGCAGGAGCTTCTAAAGAAGAGAGCATCATACGTCGCATGGAGTTTCCAATTGTATGACCAAATCCGCGCTCAAAAGGTTCTGCAATGATTCGAGCCACATTGGAATTGTCTTTATCCTCTTCTACTAAAATTTTTTGGGGCATTTCGAACTTGCCGTATTTAACAGACATTAAGCGACTCCTAAATAATTTAAAATTTCTGAGTGTTTATTACACCCGTCTACGTTTACGAGGACGGCACCCGTTATGTGGTACTGGTGTGGTATCACGAATAGCAGTTATTAACAAACCAGTGCTTTGCAAACCGCGTACAGCAGATTCACGACCTGCTCCTGGCCCTTTTAGGTTAACTTCAATTTCTTTCATTCCTAATGACATAGCAGCTTTGCCTGCATCTTGTGCAGCTACAGTCGCTGCGAACGCTGAAGACTTACGAGAACCAGAAAAGTTTACTTTTCCGGCTGAAGACCAGGAAATAACGCGACCCGAAGGGTCAGTAATAGCAATAATTGTATTATTAAAAGTCGCCTTCACAAAGGCAATTCCAGATGGAACGTTCTGATGGCTTCTTTTTTTTGCTTTAACAGGCTTTTTTGTTGTTGTTGTGGCTGACTGCTTAGACAAAGTAGAGCACTCCTCTTAAAATTATTTCTTCTTATTAGCAACAGTTTTACGTTTACCTTTACGTGTACGAGAATTAGTTCTTGTACGTTGTCCTCGAACAGGTAAACCAGAACGATGTCTAGTTCCACGGTAAGAGTGAATAGATATTAATCGTTTGATGTTATTTTGAACTTGCCGGCGTAGATCACCTTCTACCATATATTCAGATTGCAGCAAGTTGTTAATACGTGCTATATCATCTTGTGTTAGCTTGTGAGCACGCATATTGTGATCAAACCCAAGCTTCTCAATAATCTCGTTTGACAAGCTACGACCTATTCCGTAGATATAGGTTAGTGCTATTTCTAATCTCTTATTATCCGGTATATCTATACCGATAACTCTAGGCATTGAATCTCTCCTAAAATTTCAAAAATGGAATTCGAAAATTTATCATACTTTCACTTTATTAGCAAAAGCTTTATTTATGAAAACGCTTGACTTGCTATGAATGTAACTATTTGAACTGTTCAGATGATTACATGTAAAGCTCACTTGCAAATATTATTTTTATCCTCTTCCTCTTATCCTACCTTTCTTCATAAAGCCTTCATATCTCTTCATCAATAAATGGGATTCAATTTGCTTCATTGTATCTAAAACAACTCCTACAAGAATCAACAAAGCTGTACCTCCAAAGAAGTAGCTAATCGTTGCTGGCACTCCTAATAGGCGGCCTATAATGGTAGGTAATACAGCAATCATAGCAAGAGAAATAGCCCCTATGAGAGTAATTTTATTCATAGTAGATTCTAAATAATCTTGGGTGGGCTTACCTTGTCTTATGCCAGGTATAAATGCTCCATTTTTCTTCATATCCGATGCTATCTGATCAGGTCTAAACTGAGTAGCAGTCCAAAAGTAGGTAAAAAATATAATTAAAACTACAAACAATAAGATATAGAGCGTACTTCCTGGAGATAGCCACTGAGCGATCTCACTTAATCGGTTACCTGCTCCTGCAAAGGTCGCAATTATAGCAGGAAACATAAGCAAAGAGGAAGCAAAAATTACTGGTATTACTCCTGCATAATTAACTTTTAAAGGAATATAGGAATTTCCCCCTTGTACTTCTTTTCTACCTACTACACGCCTAGCATATTGTAAGGGTATGCGTCTATGTCCTTGTATGACCAATATAGTTCCTAATGCGACTACAACAAATATCGCTATAAGCACTAGGACCGTCGTAAAATTCATCGCCCCAGGTTCTTGAGAGTTTAAGTTCAGCTGTTGAATAATCAACCCAATCGCTGTAGGCAATTGCGAAACAATACCTACGGTGATAATTAAACTCATTCCATTGCCAATCCCTCTTTCTGTAATCTGCTCTCCTATCCACATCAAGAGAACTGTTCCTGCAGTCATAGTGAAAATGAAAAGCAAATAAAATAGGATAGGCATGCCCCAGATCTGAGCATCTAACAATTCGCCTGTAATTATACCTGGACGGCTATAATTCATTTGAATGGCATATTTAGCAAACATCGCCGATTGGAGGATAGACAAAATGATTGTCAGGCCACGTGTATACTTGTTAATTTTTCTACGGCCCTGCTCAGCATTTTCTTTAATTTCACGCTGCAAAGAAGGCCACAAAGCCACCACAAGCTGCATAATAATAGAGGCAGAAATATAGGGCATAACACCTAAGGCAATCACTGTCATCTGGGAGAATGCGCCTCCTGAAAATATATCAACGAGTTGAAAAAGGTTCTGTCCCCCGCCTGTTGCGTGCCTAAAAAAACTTACTGCCACTTCTCCATTGATTCCAGGGACGGGTATAAATCCTCCCACACGGTAGACTGCTAGCATTAAAATTGTAAATAGAATCTTTGCTCTTAGCTCTGGGATCTGAAAAACTTTCTGTAGCTCTTTGAACATCTTCTACCTCGATTTAGTAAGCGCTCTTAATCTCTAAACAATTTCAATAGCAATTTTTGCTTTTTGTAGCTTTTCTTGCGCTGCTGAAGAGACGGCTTTTACTTCAATTTTAACTTTTTTATTCAATTCCCCATCCCCTAAAATTTTTATTCCACGGCTTTTGCCACGAAAGAAACCCTTTTCAGCGAGTGTTTGAGCATTTACAGTTTCACCGTCACTATACATTTCATTAAGTTGACCTAGATTGACAGTTTCATATTTATTGCTGAATCGTGCGTTACTAAAGCCTCGAATAGGTAGCTTCATAAACAGACGAAACTGGCCACCTTCGTAGCCTAGACGCCTTTTATACCCAGAACGAGAGCCTGCTCCTTTTTCACCCCGGCCGCAAGTTTTGCCTAGTCCAGAGCCAATTCCTCTACCCACACGTCTACGTTTTTTTCTTTCTCGCGATACATCTTGTAATTTATTGAGTGATGTCATCCTTGGCCTCTCATCTGTTTAATTTGCTCACGTTTTTTCAAGTGGGACAAAGCTTTGAAGGTTGCACGTACCTGATTGATTGGGTTATTAGAACCAACACTTTTTGCCATCACATCTTTAAGACCTGCTAATTCAAGTACAGCTCGTACTTTAGATCCAGCAATAACTCCTGAACCAGCCGGCGCAGGCTTAAGTAAAATAGCAGCGCCATCCCAGTTGACCAAAACCTCGTGAGGCACTGAAGTCCCTTCACTAGCAAAGGTTATCATGTTCTTGCGAGCAGACTCTCCACCTTTACGAATAGCATCAGTTAACTCATTGGCTTTAGCAAAGCCATAACCAATGCGGCCTTTTCCATCGCCCACTAGAATTAAAGCTGAGAAGCTAAACTTGCGTCCACCTTTTACTACTTTGGAGCAGCGGTTAATATAAAGAACTTTCTCGTTAAATTCAGAATTAGTTCTTTCTTTTTTGGGATTGTCATTACTTTTTGCCATTAGGTCTATCCTAAATTTTTTCCAAATAGTTTTTAGAATTGAAGCCCAGCTGATCTTGCTGCTTCAGCAAGGGCGGCTAAAATTCCGTGATACTTGAATGGTCCTCTATCGAAGACGATTTCTTTTATATTATTTTTTTGTGCAATTTGCGCAATTTTCTCACCAAGTTTAGCAGCTGAAAGTTTATTTTTTCTAGCGAATTCAGTATTCTTAAATTCATTTGAAAAAGTTGCAGCACTACCGATGGTAACATGATTATCATCATCAATAAGTTGCACTTGAATATGCTTATTTGTTTTCACTACACATAAGCGTGGCTTCTCACTTGTGCCATGAATCTTTTTACGTACTCTTAAAGCGCGCTTAATGCGTAATTTATGTCTTTTTTTGGTTATATTAATCATACGATCCTCATTGAGCCTTTCTACCTAACAATTATTTTTTCGCAGAAGCCGACTTACCAGCTTTTTTACGGACATACTCGCCTGCATAACGAATACCTTTACCTTGATAGGGTTCCGGAGGCCTGATCGCACGAACCTGTGCAGCAAACTGTCCAATTTGTTGAGGGTCAGAACCTGAAATTACAATCGTCGTATTTTTCTCTACTGCTACTTGCAAACCCTCAGGTATTGTCAACTTAGTAGGATGTGAATAACCAACTTGTAAATCTAATAATTGACCTTGCACTACCGCTCGGTAACCTACGCCGATCATTTCTAACTTTTTAGTAAAACCTTGCGATAAGCCTACCACCATGTTATTGATAAGGGATCGATAGAGCCCATGGTAATTACTCATTTTTTCATACCCCGAGGCCAAATTAACTTGAAGATGATCGTTTTCAATGACCAGCTCAATGCCAGAGATGATTTCGCGGGTCAGAGTTCCTTTAGGGCCTTTAACAGTTAGGGTAGAATCTTCAAGCTTAACTTCTATACCTTTTATCAAGGGAATGGGTGCTTTTCCTTTACGAGACATTTATAAACTCCTTCTAATGGGCAAACTATACCTAAATATTACCATACCAGGCAGAGCAATTCGCCACCGATATGTCTTTTACGAGCTTCGTTACCTGCCATTAATCCTTGCGAAGTAGACACAATAGAAAGACCTAACCCACCATAAAAGTGTGGAATATCTTCATGTCCAACATATTTTCGTAGACCTGGCTTTGATACTCTTTTTAGTCCTTGGATAACAGGCTGTCGACCTTCAACATATTTGAGGAAGAGTCTGATAGTTCCACGGTGATTTTGGTCTTTATTTACTAAATAATTTTCGATAAAGCCATATAATTTTAGAATCTCCGCAAGGTTTTCTTTAAGCTTGCTCCAGCTAACATCAACATAACGATGTTCTGCTTTGGCAGCATTTCGAATCCTTGTGAGGAAATCGGCTACGGGATCACTAGGTATTGCCATGATTTCATCTCCTATCTTAAGCTATTACCGAGACCGGCAGGTTATTAAAAGGGAGTCCAAGCAGACGGAGGAGCTCTACACACTCAGCATCTGTTTCGGCGCTTGTAACAAAGGTGATGTGCATCCCTTGTGTACGTTTAACTTCGTCAAGATTAATTTCAGGAAAAACCTGCTGATCATCAAGTCCTAATGTATAGTTGCCTTGCCCATCACATTTGGTAGGAAAGCCCCTAAAGTCACGTATACGTGGGCTGACGATGTTGGATAAACGATCAAGAAAATCATACATTCTTTCTCCACGTAATGTGACCTTAATACCTATTGGTTGGCCTTCACGCAGTTTAAAGTTTGAAATAGCTTTTTTCGCTTTAGTAATTACCGGCTTTTGTCCAGACAACAGGGTCAACTCATTAACACAAGCTTGAATAGCATTTTTATCCTTTGAAGGCTCAGCGATACCCATATTGACCACGATTTTTTTCAAACCAGGGATGTTCATCGGGTTTGTATACCCGAACTTCTCTTGTAGCGCAGGCTTAACCTTTTCTAGATAATTTTTCTTTAACCTAGACATTATAACTTTCAACTCTTTTTAGATTTTGTTTTTTTAACAACACGATGAACAACATGCTTGTCATCTTGCTTGTAAACCCATTCCTTATGGCCTTCTTCACTTTTTTGAGCCTTAAGTTTAACAGGGTTATCTTCAGTATTTAACACTTTTAAATTAGAGATATGAATACCTTTCTCTAGTTCAATGATACCACCATGGGGATGAGCTTCACTTTTTTTAACGTGCTTTTTGCGCAGATTAAGCCCTTGCACCACGAGTTTATCACCCAAACGTGCAATCACTTCACCCTTTTGTCCTTTAAAGTTGCCCGCGATAGCGATCACTTTATCGCCTTTACGGATTGCTTTGTGTGTTTTAACTTTAGTCATGTACTAGCCCTTTTATTAAATCACTTCTGGTGCCAGTGAGGCAATTTTGAGAAAATCTCTATCGCGTACTTCACGAGCTACGGGTCCAAAAATACGTGTACCACGTGGATTGTTTTTGTCATCGATCAATACACAAGCATTCGTGTCGAATTTCAAAACTGTTCCATCATCTCTTTTAATAGGTGCAGCTGTTCTGACAATCACTGCTTTGACCACATCGCCTTTTTTGGCTCCGCCTTCTGGTTCAGCTTCTTGTACTGAGCAAACGATAATGTCACCTACATGCGCATAACGGCGTTTAGAACCACCCAATACTTTAAAGCATTTGACGCGCTTTGCACCTGAATTGTCGGCTACTTTGAGCTGCGTTTCTTGTTGAATCATACGTTGCTAACTCCAAATATATTATGCAATTTGCTAGGCGACAACACGCCATCTTTTTAATTTTGATAGTGGCCTTGTCTCCACAATAGTAACCTGTTCGCCTATTTCATAAGGCCGTCCTTCATTATGGGCAAAGACTTTCTTATTTCTTTTAGTCACTTTGCCATATACAGGATCTCGCAGCCTTCTTTCAATCTTGACTACTAAAGTCTTAGCCATTTTATTAGAGACTACAATACCTTTTTTTTCTTTACGATTTCCTCTTTCGTCCATCTTCTAACCTCAAAGTTGGTATATTATTTATGCTAACCGCTTTTTTTCGTTGATGACAGTCAGCAAGAGGGCAATTTCCCTTTTCTTATGGCGTACTAAATGAGGCTTTTCTACTTTGTTAGATTGCTTCATTTCATTTATAAGGTTAAAAAGATCTCTACGTGCATCCTTACAATTGGCTTCTAAATCTTCTAACGATTGGTCTCTAAAATCTTTAGCTTTTTTCATTCTACTACCTTATACTTGTTCAACACGTTCGACAAATCGTGTCTTTAGTCCAATTTTAGCTGCAGCACGTCTCAATGCATGTTGAGCTTCTTCTTTTGAAACGTTACCCACTTCAAACAGTATTCTACCTGGTTTGATAACCGCTACCCAATGGTCAAGTCCCCCTTTACCTTTACCCATACGCACTTCTTGGGGCTTTTTAGTAACAGGCTTATCCGGAAAAATTCTTATCCAAACTTTTCCTTTACGCTGGAAATAGCGGTTAATAGCCACACGGCATGCTTCAATTTGCTGATTAGTGAGCCAACCGCGCTCAAGAGCTTGTATACCAAACTCACCAAAGTGAACGAAAGTCGCTCCTTTACTCAAACCTGAGCAGGAACCTTTCATTGTTTTGCGGTGTTTTGTTTTCTTAGGCATTAAAGGCATTACTGTTGGCCCTCCTTCACTTGATTATCTTCACCACGGTAAATCCAGACTTTCACTCCAATACTACCATAAGTTGTTTCTGCACGTCCCATGGCATAATCAATATCAGCCCGGAGTGTATGTAAAGGAGTACTCCCCTCTTTATACCATTCTGTCCGTGCAATTTCTGCTCCCCCTATACGGCCAGAACATTGCATTTTAATTCCTAGAGCACCAGCTTCAATGCTAGATTGCATCGCTTTTTTCATTGCACGCCTAAAGGGAATTCGTCTTTCTAATTGCTTTGCAATAGCATCGGCTACAATTTTTGCATCAAGATCAGGTCTTTTAATTTCTTCTACTTCAATCCAGACTTCTTTACCTGTAAGTTTAAAGAGTTCTCCGCGTAATCCTTCAATTTCAGAACCTTTTTTACCAATAACCATCCCTGGACGGGCTGTGCAAATAGTCACTTCGATTTTTTCGCTCATGCGTCGAATTTTTATTTGCGAAGTACCTTGACACTGAGGTTTTTTCATTAAATACTCTCGAATTTTCTTATCTTCGACGAGTAAAGTACCAAATTCTTGTTTATTCGCATACCACTTTGAACGCCATTTTTTATTCCGAATAAGGCGGAATCCTATTGGATTAGTTTTTTGTCCCATTCCTTACTCCTTTCCTGAACTGACTATAATAGTAAAGTGACTTGTTCTTTTTAAAATCGGATGGCGACCACCCTTATTTTTGGGCTTTGCACGTTTAAGTCTTGGCCCTTCATCAATACGTACTTCTAATACTTTAAGATCTTCGCGGCGTAGATCTAGCTGCGTTTCAGCATTAGCAACAGCGCTATCTAAGGTTTTTTTTAAGAGACGCCCTGCTTTTAAATTGCTATACAATAATTGGAGGTTAGCTTGTGGAACAGGCAGCCCTCGTATTAACCCTGCGGCAAGCCGTGCTTTACGGGGGCTAATTCTAATATACTTGCTTATTGCTTTTGCCCTATTCATTTTGATTGTGCCTCTGCTTTCTTAATTGGATGGCCTTTGAAATTACGGGTAGGAGAAAATTCACCCAGACGATGTCCAACCATATTTTCCGAGACAAAGACAGAAATGAATTTTTTGCCGTTATGCACTTCAAAAGTGTGTCCGATCATTTCAGGAATGATCATCGATCGTCTTGACCATGTTTTAATTGGCGTTTTGCCCCCTTTACCATTCATATCTTCAACTTTCTTATGAAGATGGTGATCAATAAAAGGTCCTTTCTTGAGTGATCTTGCCATACTTATTTTTTCCTTCGATCTTTAACAATAAACTTGTTCGATTTCTTTTGAGATCTAGTTCGAAGCCCTCGTGTATACAGCGCCCATGGTGTTTGTGGGATGTTACCCTTATGCTTTCCTTCACCACCACCGTGCGGGTGGTCGACAGGGTTCATCGCAGTTCCGCGAACGGTTGGGCGAATCCCCTTCCATCGCATACGGCCAGCTTTACCTTCTACACGCAAATTATGCTCCGAATTGGAGACCATTCCAAAAGCTGCACGGCAATTTTCACTCACCATACGCACTTCACCTGAAGGCATTCTAATTGTTGCATATCCGCCACTTCTGGCCATCAACTGAGCAGAAAGTCCAGCAGAACGAACCATTTTAGCTCCTCTACCGGGAATCATTTCTATAGCATGGATAGTAGAACCCAAAGGCATAAATTTTAACTTCATGCAGCATCCTACACTAAAAGGAGGCTCATCGCTTGTCTGCACTACATCTCCATCTTTCAAACCATGAGGAGCCAAAATATAGCGTTTTTCACCGTCAGAGTAATTAAGCAGTGCTATATAAGCCGATCTGTTAGGATCATATTCTATAGAAGCTACGCGAGCTGGTATATTTTCCTTATCTCTTTTGAAATCAATTATTCTGTAATGACGCTTATGCCCACCACCTTTATGACGACAGGTAATATGCCCATTGTTATTACGTCCATTCGTTCTTTTTTTAGGCAGCATCAGCGACTTCGTAGGCTTTATCTTAGCACGGCTACCTTCTTTGGCACGAGTGAGCGTTTCATTGATTGGAAGGATTAATTGACGTGTACCCGCCGTTATGGGACGATATTTTTTTAACATAACTCTCTTCGCCTCTTATTTATACGTTATCAAGGCTATCGCCTTTTTCCAGGGTAACCATAGCTTTTTTAAAACCAGGCTTCATGCCTGAACGACCACGAACACGTCTTGCTTTAGGCTTAACGTTAATTGTATTGACAGCTACTACTTTAACATTTCTGTCGCTGTAAATCTCTTCAATGGCATTAGCAATGTCAGTTTTATTTGCTTTGCGATCGACTACGAATACATACTTCGGGGATTCGCAACGCTTCAGTGAGGGATTACTACTGGCATTTTTAAGCTCTTTCAATACCAAGGCTTTCTCGGTAACATATTGATGTTTCACAACTTGGTAAGGATTTTTTTTTGACATTACTCTATTCCTTTCATCTATAACTTGGTGTTATTCCTTATCTATCAAGGACAAAGCCACTCAACCAATTCAATTAGGGCAGGTTCCGTCACTACTATATCTTTAGCAACTAGAACATCATAACCACTAATGTTAGTGGCTAGTGAAAACGAAACTTTTGGTAGATTGCGCACGCTTTTAATAAAATTATCATGTTGATCATGATGTATGGATACGCGCTTTGTTTCCTCTTCAGTCTTAACTTCTGCATAATGAGCTTCACCTAAAAACATTACCCTATTATTTGCTAAGCCTGTGACCTCTAAAAAGTCAGCCATAACTTTAGTTTTAGGTTCATTAAGAACAGATTCTGTAAGAACATGTAAACGATTTGCAGCAATTTTTTCAGCAAGCAAACAGCGAATTGCAGCTTTTCGTTCTTTTTTGTTAATACGAACATGCTGATCAAATTTAGGCCTTGGCCCAAAAACACGACCGCCCCCTTTATACTGAGGAGCTGAAAGCATCCCCTGACGAGCACGCCCTCCACCTTTCTGCGGATGAGGCTTTTTTGTTGAGTGATTGACCTCAGAACGGGTCTTAGTATTTGCCGACCATTGGCGAGCATTGGCTCTGATAGCGACGATATAATCTTTAATCATCTGCCCATGCGCTTCAGCATTAGCTAATCTTTCATCAACTATCACTTGGCCAATTTCCTGACCTTTTAAATTATATTTTTTCAGTGTTGCCACAAGATAACTCCAGAAATTTTTTACTAGCTAGCTTTTTTTAAGCTTGTTTTTTTCACCGATGGGGCAATATAGACCAATCCATGCGTAGGACCTGGCACAGCACCCTTTACGATAATCACCTGTTCTGCAGGCTTTACCATGACCACTTCTAAATTTTGAATGGTGATAGTTTCACAACCCATATGACTAGGACGTGGGCTATTAGGAAGCGAACGACCTGGTGTTGAGCGCATACCTGTGGATCCAGCATGACGATGAAATCCCGAACCGTGTGATGCAGGCCCCCCAGAGTAATTATACTTTTTCATTGTACCTTGATAACCTTTACCCTTTGAAACTGCTGTGGCATCAACGAATTTTACATCAGCAAAAAGGTCTATCGCTAATTCTTGACCTACTTGATATTGTTCAATGTTATCAACCTTTGCTTCCGAAAGGTTTTTACGTGGAGATACAGATGCTTTACTGTAATGTCCGCGCAAAGGTTTGGATAGACGATTCGCCATCGTTCGCTGGTCTTTAACATGAATTTTATCAAAACCAATCTGAATAGCATTATAACCATCAATCTCTTTCTTCTTGATCTGGACAATAGCATTTGGTTGCACTTCAATAACCGTACCCACAATACTATTTCCATTCTCATCAAAAAGCTGGATCATTCCACGCTTTTTGCCCATCAGTTTAGGCGCCATATGAAAATCCTTAACCCACTATCTTGAGTATTTGAGCAATCATTTTTTTATATTACAATCTAAGAAATGAATACCTGTATAACTAGTGATAAGCTGCGTGCGAAGCACGTTCTTAACAGCGCTAAACAAGTGAAAACATTTTTGGCAGCTTATTAAATTTTCATCTAATAAAATTGCTTAAATGAAAAGACTATCAAAGTGGAGTATTTTTCTCAACAGATATTTAAAAAAAATTACTCTATAGATTTACATTCCCCTTTACAGTTACCCTTTAAGAGCTTTTCTTTGATCAATACTTTGATAATTTCTCCATCTTTTAGCTTTCTTTTTCTTTTTAGCCGCCCTACATCTGCTTTTTCTAGTGGTTCAATTAGCTTAATCAGCTCCTCCATTAAAGTTCCTTTAAGAATAGTTAACGGGCCTGTTTTCCTAGCAGCCCCTTCTACTTTCACTGTAATATATTCTTTGTAAGGCACTTTGATTAATTGGCTGTTTTTGACTTTTTTATTTAAAGAAATCTTACCTAAATCCGCCTCAAGAAGAACTTTAGCTTGCTCTAACACATTTGCTAAAGTAGCTGTTTTTTCAACATTATATAAGCCCGGGAGCTCAACAGCTCCTTCTACACGTACAGTCTGAAGCCTATTATATAAATGATGGGGTTCAGAATATTTTCTAGAAGATAAAAACCAATGCTTATGAGTAAGGCAGGTCAATACAATCATAAATAAAATCAAGCAGACAATAACGACCCATTCACGCTTAGGAAGATTTTCTTTTGGAGCCATACTGTGGATATCTACCTTTTAATTTCCTAAATAGTTTTATATCTGCAGTTTTGGTAACTGAAAGCCTTGTATGTGGCTATCCTCTGAAGGCCGCTATAGGCGCTGCCACTATTAAAGCATGTGTCACATTTAGCTCCTTTATCTATATTCCTATAAACTTCTCTAACATTTTCTTCCATTTTTGTTTTTAAATAAGCCAGCTTAAAGTTTCTTGCGATGTCATCTGTAGTGGATAGGCCTTCTCTCATAAGCTATGGAGAATGATTATGTATATGTAAATGTGCTGGAAAAAAATTTAAGAAGGTATTAACTCCTCGCAATTTGTCGTATAAATTGCTAAAAAGTGAATGAGTGTTTTTGCTTAATAGAATATAACTTTTTACTGCAAGCTGTAGGATATGAGCTAACTAAATTGAAGAATGAGGGATTTAAATTTTCTGTAACTAGGTTAACAGGTTATAAGCAGCGAGACTAGAAGGAAAAATGTGCGTTCGTTTAGTACAAAGCAACATTAGAGACCCTATGCGGTCTGAGTTAAACCAGGCTATCTTGTAGCGTATCGACTTTGATTTAGGGCCATATTCCTTGCATATATGCAAGCTGAATGAGGGTGATAGCAGTGATAAAAGGGCCTTTACGTACAGGGTTGATAAACATCTTAAGAGCTTGGCAGCGAGCTGTAAAAGAATCGTTATATAGCAGAAAATATTTATACACCAGACACCTTTGTAAGCTTTAAAGATAGAGCAAAGTTTACCTGTTACACGTAGGCCTACCCAGACCCAAAAGGCTAGAGTGCTGATATCTAAAGCATTTTATGATAAGCTAGTAGAGATAATGGAAAGCTAGCGAGCTTCTGAGAGTATATTCTGCTATGCAAGTGTTGAACAAAGATGGTTAGCCATTTTCAGCCAAGCAGCCTAGCAAAGAGAATGCCGTGCATAAACCAAGCATGGCCTGAAGGGCAGCGAAAAAAGGTTAAAGCTTTTCTTAATCCTCTAGCCCACCAAAAGCCGGGCAAGTACCTTCTAATGCTTAGCTATCGCCTAGAAGAGAGCGTAGCTTGTTCTTTGCTTAACAAGGTAGATTTAGAGAGGAGTAAGGGGCTTTCCATCCCACATTCCGCAGGTTAAAACAATGGTTGGATAATTTTTTTATTATTTTGGTAAATTGACTTAAGTTTTTTTCAAGAAAAAACTAAGCTTGTTCCTCTCAAAGCAAAGAAAGAGAGGATATAAGCGATGGAAGAGTATAGTAGCAAAGATCTTGACCACTTAGGGATTGTTTCTGCTATGTGTGACGAGATCAATTTAGTGAGCATGATAGATCAGCTCATTCCCCCTGATCCCCGAGCTATTATAACAACAGGAGAATGCATCAAATTGATGGTCATCAATGGGTTAGGTTTTACTTCACGTCCCTTATATTTAGAAGCACAATTTTACGCAAGTAAACCTGTGGAACGATTATTAGGAAGAGCGTGTAGATCTGAAAATATATCGGATGATCGTTTAGGTAGAGCTTTAGATTGCTGCTACGAATATGGATGTGATGCTATCTTTTCAGCC
>NZ_JAEMUE010000026.1:0-12610 GCF_018342435.1 Neochlamydia sp. AcF65 | reverse complement strand
CACCAGCAGTAAGCCAAGCGGCGCTAAAATCTATGAAAGCAACCATTAGGCAATGGAATATAAGAAATAGAACAGATTTAGAACTTGGAGATATAGCCAGAATGTATAATCCAGTTATCAGAGGATGGCTGGCATACTATGGGAAATATTCTCCATCAGCTCTATACCAATTCTGCAGACATTTTAATAAGACACTAGTGGCTTGGGGTATGCGTAAATACAAGGAACTTGCAGGTCATAAAACAAGAACGACTATCTTTATAGGAAAGATAGTAAAGAAAACCCCAGAGTTATTTGTACACTGGGATAAAGGAATGATAGGAGCGTTTGCTTAATTGGGAGCGGTATGAATTGAGAGGTTCCTGTACCGTTCTACGAGAGGCTTGTGGGGAAGTTCCACAGGTCGACTCACCAAAAAAAATATTTTACTTTAGCTAACTACTTCTCTTATCTGCTGAATATTAATCGCCTTTTAGTTTGGAAAAAACTTCCTGGTGGGGAAGAATACTTGAGCCGAGAAGAAATTAAGCACTTGCCTCTAGAGAAAAAAGGAGAGCTACTTAGAGATTGGATTGAAGAAAATTGGAAAGACTCAACTGTGCTAGGTTTATCTAAAGCGGGCTTGACTTATTTACCCCCAGAAATATGCCAGTTATCTAAGCTGCAAGAGCTTGACTTGAGAGAAAACCAGCTCACCCGTCTTCCTGCAGAAATCGGGCAGCTGTCTGAGCTGCAATGGCTTTACTTAAATCAAAACCAGCTCACCGCTCTGCCTGCAGAAATCGAGCAGCTGTCTGAGCTGCAAGAGCTTGACTTAAGAGAAAACCAGCTCACCCGTCTTCCTGCAGAAATCGGGCAGCTGTCTGAGCTGCAATGGCTTTACTTAAATCAAAACCACCTCACCGCTCTGCCTGTAGAAATCGGGCAACTGCCTAAGCTACAAGAGCTTGACTTGAGAGAAAACCAGCTCACCAGCCTGCCTGCAGAAATAGGGCAGCTGCCTGAGCTGCAATGGCTTTACTTAAATCAAAATCAGCTCACCGCTCTGCCTGTAGAAATCGGGCAATTGTTTCAGCTGGAATGGCTTGATTTAAGCCAAAACCAGCTCACCAGACTTCCTGTAGAGATCGGGCAATTGTCTCAGCTTCTCATACTTGAATTAGCGGAAAATCCTTTGAAAGATATTGCAGAAAAAATAAGGCAGCGTTTTCAATTGTAGAACGGCCATAAGTACTTTTTAAATTGGGATGAGCCAAAATGAGATAAAAACTTTTAGCGGAAGTTCTATTTTTTGATAAGGTTGAAGTGAGTAATTGGTTTATTATACGCTTTCGAGCAACTCTTTATGTAATCATATACTTAGTAAAAAGCTTGTTTTTACGGGTAGAGTCAGCCTGTACAAGGTTAATTTCTTTTTTGGTTATACAGACGTAGTTTCTTTAAAAGGTACTACTAGGAAAAAACGCCGACAACAAACATAAGTTGTTAGAAATCAAAACCTTGTTTCCTTCTGATTATTTCTAAAAAATGAAACTTCCGCTTAAAGAAAAATTAAGTCAATCTCTCCTTAACTCTTTCAAAAGATGGATGCTATTAAAAAGGTTATAAAAGTTAACTTTAGCTTTTTTCCTTCATCTTTTTCAATTTCTCTTTAAATTGTCCTATCCCTATCCTATAAATATTTGAATAAGAGCCGAATAGAGTATCAGTCTAAGCTTTTATTAAAAAATATAATTTACAATTTTTTTAGATTAGTTATATTACAAAATAACGCCTCTTTTATCCCTAGATGGGCGCTGTTGCTTAAGTTTATTCGATTCACATTCGTAGGTGCATTTTACCCACCACCTTGCTTTAAAATAAGGACGAATTAAAGGGTGAACTAGCAGCCTAAATAGCTAGGCAAAGCAAGAAAAAAAGAGATTTTTAACATAGGCGCCTTTCTGCCTCATTTTTTAATGCCCGGCTTCGCAGCTCTCTCACTACATTGGCTAGAGGGATCAGCAAAAACAATAATTTATCTATTTTTAAGGAGATGCTATGAAGATTTCTCTCTCTATTTTTTCTCATACATGTGCTGTGGTCATCCTTGCAGGAATGAGCTCGGTTTACGGGCAATGCAGAGGGGAATATTGCCCTGTTCCTAATTCTTATTTTGAGGATCCTGCTTCTGCTCCATCGGGTTACCCTCTTCAAACTTCGCCGGGGAGCCAAGATTTTAGTTTGCAAAATAGCTCAAGGAGAGAGAATAAAAAGAAGAATGGTTGGGAAAGCAGTGTACAGCAGGGCTTTATTCGAGAGGGAAATCCTAGCCAAAGAGAGATAAACAGCAAGCAGATCAATAGCTATCAAAATAAGGCCTCTAATAGCGTCATCTACTACAAGATTGAAGAAACATTAAAAAATAATCGTTTAAAGAAAAATTACCCTTTGGTGAATATACGTTTTTATAAAGGTATTGCCACTCTGTCGGGTACGGTAGAAACAGAAGATGATAGACAACAGGTCGAGAGGAGAGTACGTGCGATCCAAGGGGTTACTGATATTAATGATCAGCTGCAAGTCGAATCTTCTACTCCATAAAATCAAGGCAGCAAGCTTACTAGCTAGCAAGCTTTGACAAAATTTACCCTCGCCTAAAGACATGAATTTTTTCATTAAAAAAAAGAAGGGAATTAGGAAGGATAGACGTAAAACAAAATGAGGATTAAATTAAAATTATCCTATCCATAGGGATAATCACTTTTACAAGCTCGGTAGAAAGCGATAAAGAGCTGTTTGGCATGGGTGATAGAATGCAAAATATACACATAGATAGCCAGTCTCAAGAGGAAGCTTTGCCAATCAACATTTTAAGGTACTGAATAAAATTTTAATCGTGCCCCCTCACTCCAATGAAGGGGGGCTCATTAAAATTGATGCAAACAATCTAAAAAGGGGTAAAAACACCTTAAAAATAAGTTAAAAGAAAAAGAGCTCACATTCTACAGAAAAATTGTTGCACACCCTTTTCTAAGCGATCACCTTAGATATCTTTTAAGGAGCGCAGTAGCTTCTTTGGCTGGGCTCCTCCCTCTAGGAAGAAGTAATTTTATGAGTAAAATGAAAAATTTAGTTTTGTGTGCTGAGAAGAATTTCTAACCCCATTTCTTCTGGAATATACTTGTGTTGAAGGTAAACTCGGCGTAAGCATCCCTGCTCATCAAATTGTAAAATAAACTCCATCCAGCCTTCATTAAAGTAATAGGAAAATAAGCTTTTTTGAGAGAAACGATCGACACGAAGAGCGGATTTGAATGCCTCCTCAGCTTGTTGGCGGGGCATATATTTTTTTAAGCGAGTGGATCTTAACTGAGGGCATTGCAGTTGAGTCACAAACTCCTCGAAAGTCAAGCCATACGAAAACTCTACCCCTAAAGCATGGGCAATATCTTCTGGTAAGGAGACGGGATAACGAAATCGTCGTATAATACGAGAGATAAAGTTAAACATTTTCATCTTGTCTAGAAAATAAGAAAGTTTTTTTAACCCTGGAAAGTGTTGCTATATATTTGCCTACTTTCCGCTCATTCTGAATGACTGACCTCTTATTTAACCAGGCGGAGAAAAAATTCGCAATATAAAATTTTAGGCTATTTACAAAGTAAGATGCAGATAGGAATACTTTTTCTTGTTGAAATAAGAGCCTAGGCATAACTTTTCCTTGAGGGTTTAAAGTATGCTTTAAGCTATCTTAATGGTTTTTTTCTATTATTCGCCGTTTGCCTATTAGCCTTAACGCCTTTCTTCTTGTTCTTGGCCCAGCTGACCATTTCCTACCTAAAAAATCTTAAAATCCCAGGAAAAGCTTTTTTATCAGATAGATGGCTCATGGCGTCTAGGTTAATAGCTGTTTTAAAAGTAAGCAGGTTTTGGCTTATCGATGTTTTAAGTTAAAGGAGAAGCTATATAGCTAGACGCTTTTGGATAAAGAGTAAATGGGGGCTTTTTTTATGTCGATTGATCCATTGATGATGACTGCAGCTCCACTCTAAGGGGCTTAGTTTTTCCACGAGAGATAGCACACTCTGCTCCTCACATTGCCCTTCAGGATGGCCTGGATAAAGGGTAATGCTTATAGCTCCACCCGGTTGAAGCAACAGCATAGCATTTTTTATACTTTCTATAGTAGTTTTTGCGGTAGTGGTTAGCGTTTTATCACCACCTCCTGGTAAATATCCTAGATTATAAGTAATCAATTTAACACTTTCAGAGAGAATCTCCTCAGGAAAGGTAGAATGACATCCTAAAATAAAGCGCACTTGTTGGAAATGAATGGAGGATAATTTTTCATGCAAATACTTCCTAGTAAGCTCTATTGCTCTTGGCAAAATGTCTAAGGCATAGATTAATCCTCCTTTAGGGTCCGCGCACAATTGTGCCAATATTAACGTATCTTGGCCATTCCCGCATGTAGCATCAATAACAAGGTCGCCTTTTTGAACTAATTTTTCCCAATAGAGGTGGGCAAGTTCTAGATGGGAATTAAAAAGAGGAAATTGAGCTCGCATAGATTTTTAAGAGGTATTAGAAAGATTACTAGGGGATCTCTTTTTGAAAGCTTAAAGAAAGGACATATTCCTGCTGATAGCCCAGCAAACGAACTAACATCTCTTTCACGTCATCATTTATGCGTGCCATCAATGCTTTTTGTTTAGCAGAAGGAATATAAGGAAGATCGGCAGTGATGACTACTTTATTTTTTTTAATAAGAATGGAGCTCGGAACCTCTTCTTTAGGAAAGAGCTGTTTCCAATAATCATGCATATATTCTTGGAAGATGTTCTCGTCTAAAAAATAAGCATGATTATCCTTGGAATTAATTTTTAAATAACTTTTTTTTAAATTAGTCCGTAAGTAAAAAATGATAGCAACTCCGATCGCCAAACATCCTATCCCAAATAGTGAAAGAAAAAGCTGATCTCTCTCAATAAAGGCTACAAATTCTGAACGAACATGTCGGGAGGCTTGCACCAAAATACTTAGTAAGCCAAGCACTATAAAAAATAGAGAGATAGCAAAGGTAAGCAAGGGATAAAAAAATTGGTTCATAATTTAGAACTCATCGCTATAGTCTTCTTGGGTGCTAACCAAGTTTACAGGGGTTGTGACGGGAGAAAGAGATTTCTTAGAATCGGCAGTTACCACATTTTTAAAGACCACGTGGATATAGGAGACGTGTAAACCGGTAAGATGGGTAATTTCCTCAGAAACAAGCGTTTGTATTTCTTCCGCTTTTTCAGGGATAGAAATTCCGTAAAAAACGTTCACCTCAATTTTTATACCTACCGAGTGATTCTTGTTATCTTGCTCTGCTATGATTCCACGCGCTCCTTCGGTAGTATTACGTCCAAAGATACTGTCGATGAAAGTGCTCTCTACCAAAGTGACGCCTTCAATGCGATTCAGGCATTCAAGGACAATTCCTTGAAAGACTTTGTTGTCAACGTCACGAATAAACAGCGTTTCAGGTAGCTCAAATTCTTTGGTATCAACTTTTTTCACATCAATAGGCATTTTCTTTTCCCCCATGCTAGATTCTCCCTATAATAGTTGACAGCATCATAAATAAGAATATAATAAAATGCTAACTGAAATAGTTAATGCTGCCCTATTAAATCGAAATTTATACTTAAAAGATAGCGGGGTGTGAAGAGAATCGTATGATGGTTAGTTTTTTTTTACTTTTTTTTCTGGCTGCCTTTTCTGCTTATGTGGCTAAACAAAGGGGACGGGATCCATTAATATGGTTCATGCTAGGTATACTTTTAGGAATTTTCTCTCTTATTTTACTTTTTGTTTTAAAACCTTTTGAAAATGATCAAACAGGGCCAAAAAATAAAATAGAAGAGAATGCGATTCCTAAATATGAAACTTTAGCGGAAGATAGAGGGGAAGTTTCGGAGGAGAATAAAGAATGGTTTTATCTGGACCAGGCACACCGCCAACAAGGTCCTATTTATTTTAGAGAGTTATACACACTGTGGCTAGATAACAAAATAACCTCCTTAACTTATGTATGGTCAGAAGGGATGGCTGATTGGCAGCGTATCAATGAGCTTCCTAAAATTTATAAAAGGATTAGGAGCTAAAGGATTACGCACTTTAAAGATTGGCTAACGATTGAGGTCAAACTAAAAAGAAAAATAGTAAGCTTAAGGCTTTGTAGAACCATGCGTGTTGTTCTTTCAACCCTAAACTTACCTCTTATAATTTTTTGCTCTTACCAGCTAGACTTAGTAACGCCAGGAATTAATCCATGCAAAGCCATTTCTCTAAAGGTAAGGCGGGAGAGTTTAAACTGTCTAATAAATCCTCTTGCACGTCCTGTTAAAAGGCAGCGATTACGTAGACGAGTAGGGGATGAGTCACGTGGCATTTTGTTAAGCGCTACACGAGCTTCATGACGTTCTTCTTCTGAAATATTGATGTCAGCGGCTGTTTTTTTAAGAGCTTGTCTTTTTTCCCATTTCAGCTTAACAACTTTTTCACGACGTTTTGCTTTTTCTATTGAGGACCTTTTTGCCATATGATTATAATCTTCCTATTTTTTACGAGCAGGGCCTTTTTGCCGCTGTTTACGATTCGGGTCTTTCTTGTTAATCACATAAAGACGTCCTTGGCGACGTACGAGGATATCACCCTTCGATGGATCGGCTTTAACGGATGCTTTTACTTTCATATCTGTTCCTGCGTGTTACAATAATTTGTAAGTTAAGCGATTCTTATATCCTAAACCTTAATTTCCTTTCAATCCTTTTCTTGTAAAGGTAAAGAGAAGAGCTCTCAAGAGGCTTTGAGCGCTAAGGGGCTTATGGCTAGGACCTCTTTATAGACAGTAGATAAGGAAGCTTTAAATTAAAAATATAGTTGTTTTTCTCTTCCATTTTTTAGTTGCTTTATCATCAGTTTTCTCTACTTCTTTTCTTGCATTTATTTTACCTGTTTTGTATCCTGCTGTTCATGTTTATTTAATTGTCGAAAATTTTAATCAAGGAAGTTAATGTGAAGCGCACATACCAACCTAGTAAACGTCGTCGTAAATCTGAGCATGGCTTTCGGAAGAGAATGAAAACTGCGGATGGACGTAAAATCATCAATTCCCGCCGTCGCCGAGGTCGTAAGGCTTTAACAAGGGCGTGAAATACAGCTTTTCCAAGCTTTTTAGATTACGCAAGCGCTATCAATTTCAGAAGTTTACTCACAGCAGTAAACGTTTAATCGGGCGATGGGTTATCGTAGAAATCGTACCTAATCCTCTACAAATGACCCGATTAGGGATTACAGTCACCAAACGCTATGGTAAAGCTCATGATCGTAATCGGTTTAAAAGGATTACGCGTGAGGCTTTCCGCTATTGCCAGTCAAGTCTTCCATTAGGGCAAGACCTTAATGTAAAGCCGCGCGTTAATGCTAAACAGGCCACGTCTCTAGACATTTATACCGATTTAATGAAGCTCTTAAGTACCAATCATCATGAGCGAGGGACTTAATACTCAGCAGAAGCAAGCTGTGGATACCATTGCAGGCCGTGTCTTAATCTTGGCTGGAGCTGGTACGGGCAAAACGCGCGTTCTTACAATGCGTATGTGCCATCTAATCAATAACCTAGACGTTCATCCTCGCCATATTCTTGGCCTCACTTTTACCAACAAAGCTGCGTCCGAGATGTATCATCGAATGGCCGCACTCGTCCCCCATAGGATAGCCAAGCTAGTTACCTTATGTACATTTCATAGTTTTTGCATCCAGATACTAAGAGAAGAGATCGTACGTTTGGGTTATACCAAAGAGTTCACTATTTATCGTGAGAGTGATGTTCAGCGTCTCATTTCCACTATTGCACGTGATCTGCTAGAAAGAGAAAAAGATCTACCTTCATTAGCCGCTACGTTAGCAGTGATCACGCAGGCTAAAAATAAAGGGCTTTGCGCAGAGCAGATTCAAAATACAGGCTCTGCCTGGCATGATCAATTTTCAAGCACTCTTTATCGTCGCTTGCAAGAAAGTATGCGTGCCTATAATGCTGTGGATTTTGATGATTTATTGGTGCTTACGGTGCAGCTTTTAGAAAAGTATCCCGACGTTCTTAATCGCTATCAAGAACAGTATCGTTATATTATGATCGATGAGTATCAAGATACCAACCCTATTCAGTATCGCTTAGCAAAATTGCTTTCCGCAAAGTATAATAATTTGTGTGTAGTAGGTGATGATGATCAGTCTATTTACGGCTGGCGAGGAGCGGAAGTACGCAACATTTTAGATTTTGAGCAAGCAGTGGTGATTAAGCTAGAGCAAAATTATCGCTCGACCAATACAATTCTTAAAGCCGCTAATGCGGTGATCAGCAAAAATCAGTCTCGTTATCCTAAAGCTTTATGGAGCACCAAGGGAGAGGGTGAGCCCATTGAGATTTTTTATGCGCCTCAAGAGAGTGATGAGGCTGAAGCTGTGGTGTATAGAATGGTAAAAATGAGGGAAAAAAAAGGCTTACGTTGGAATGATTTTGCCATTTTATACCGTTCCAATGCTCTTTCTCGTGCTTTTGAAACGGCTTTATTAAAATATACGTGGACAGAGAATGGGCAATGGATGAAGGGGATACCTTATCAAATTTACGGGGGCATAGAATTTTATGAAAGGCGTGAAGTCAAAGATTTATGCGCTTATTTACGTGTAATAGTCAATCAT
The DNA here is from genome assembly GCF_018342435.1 of Neochlamydia sp. AcF65. NCBI lineage: Bacteria > Pseudomonadati > Chlamydiota > Chlamydiia > Parachlamydiales > Parachlamydiaceae > Neochlamydia > Neochlamydia sp. AcF65. The sequence goes on along the minus strand of NZ_JAEMUE010000026.1, from coordinate 3,877 downwards.
AGAGATCAGGAAGCTTTACTACGTATTATTAATCAACCACGACGGGGGATAGGTGGAATTTCTTTAGATGCTCTTACGGCCTATAATCGCCAGCAGAATATTTCTCTTTGGGAAGTTTTAAAAATGGTAGGTGATGACCAGCTTAAAGAGGAAGAGATTAAGAGTTCCTTACCTGCAAAAACTTTGAAAGCTATCCGAGAGTTTGTAGCTCTTATTGAAGAAGCTCAAGAGCGCTTTGAAAAAATGCCTTTAGCAGAAACTCTTCAATGGCTAATTGAAAAAATTGATTACCGTAAAGCTATTGAGGAAGAGGTTAAAAGTTCGCAGATGCGGGAATTTAAGTGGGAAAATTGCCTGGAGTTTGTGGAGACGTTAAGAGATTATGCATGTAAGGTAAAAGAAAAACTTCATAAGCAACCACGGCTATATGATTTTTTAAGCACAGTTTGCTTAGAAAATGATTGGGAACGTATGGCTCGTCAGCAGCAAACAGGAGAAGATAAAGTCAATTTAATGACTTTCCATAGTGCTAAAGGATTGGAATTTCCTGTATGTTTCTTAGTAGGAATAGAGGATCATATTATTCCTCATGAGAAAAGCTTAAAAGAAACAGGAGTAGAGGAAGAGCGGCGTTTAATGTATGTAGCGATGACACGTGCGATGCAAAATTTAGTGATTAGCATGGCTTGCTCTCGCCATAAAATGGGCAAAAAAGTCTCTTGTAAGCCTTCGCGTTTTCTTTATGAGATTCCCAAAGAGCTCTTAAGAGTCACGGAGTGGGGTGGGTAAAATAGCAAGTCCTTAGGTTTATCCTGTCCGGGGTGTAAACAAATATTCTTAAAAAAAGGCTGCAGATAACTGACTAGCCTACAATTTTACTGGGAGATGAGTGTCAATAAGTTTTAAAAAACTAAGTCCCTCTAATCCATTGTTTAAAAGTTACCTCTTTATTTAAAGAGCTGGTTTATTAGAGGGTAGGGATATAAAAAATGATTTAAAGATATTTAATATTCTAAATCGCTTCTTCGATTTTAACTTAATCTAAACTTTTATTGCTCATTAATGCTTAACTATTGCCGTTTCAGTAGCCATTTGAGATTTAATATTCTTAATAGCAGTTGAGATCTCGATTTTCGCCGTAGGAGGGGCAGACGTAAAAGAACTTTCAGCAAAATTTAGGGCCTCTGTAAGATTATTTCTATCAAAATAAATTTGCGAAATAATCATCTGAAGACGCCAAAGATGTTCTTTATCCTTAGGGCCAAACTTCTGGATATAATTGACAAGAGAAGCTACGGCTAGATCAGCTGAGCGCTTATCACCCGCCTCGGTATAGCCTTCAAAATCAATAAGTGCTAGATGATAATGAGTCATCTTCTCATTGTTAGGATCCATTAACTGTAGCTCTTTCTTTAATGCCTTAGCTTCAGCGAGCCCAGACAGGCCCTCTTGAGTCATTTTGCGATAGCGTTCAATCATGAAAAAATGGCTATCTTCCGAATTAACCCCTACTTTAATAATTTGGTTAATATCGCTCTCATATCCAAAATTTTGGGCTACTTCATAAAGTTTTTTAAGTTCAGCGCTAGAATACTTGTGTTTGTTTATAGCCTCTACCTTTTTTTGATAGTCAGAATAGTCCGCGACAATTTTTGAAAGGTGGGCGGCATACATCTTTCCGCCTCCTGCGCGATAGCCAGTGATGCCGATCTGCTTTTGTTGCTGGCCATCTAAAATGATTAAAGTAGGAAAACTACGTATATTATATTTTTTTTGGAGTTGTTTGTTTTGGACAGCTAAGGGAGTGGGAAGGGTAGAATTTACTGGAAAATCTAGTCTCATAAAAATAAATTTATCACCTACAGCTTGCGCAAATTCGGGCGTATCTAAGCTTTCTTGCTCAAGCTTGGAACACCAAGTACACCAGTCTGAGCCAGTAAAAAATAAAATAATGGGCTTAAATGTTGCTCGGGAAAGGTTTTCTGCTTCCTCATAATTGGTCATCCACTGGAGGGAATCAGTGGAGATACCTTGAGCAGGAGTAATAAAAAAGGTAACTCCCACCATCATACTGCACATATAGGTTAACACTGGCCTCATATATATTTTTCCCTCTTGAAAATGAATTTAAACTCATGTTACTATACTTTTTTTTAATGCATATTAACTAATTAATTTATATCATGCAATCCTTTCCTCCTACCGTAATTTTACGGCATCATAAAGAAAACCTTAAGAAATGCAGCTTAAGGGGCCTAGAAGGGGTTGAAGATTTCCATTTTTATACCTATCCTAAAAGCATTTTACCTTCCCTTGTAGGGTATACCATGTTGACGTTGGAGGCACCGGTTTTATCTTTAGAAGATGCAGGGCAGGGCCTATTTATTTTAGATAGCACCTGGCGCTATGCAGAAAAAATGCTAAAATTTGTAGAAAAGCATGCCGATCTACCAAAAAGGAGCCTGCCTCCTCATTTTCGCACCGCCTATCCTCGGCGTCAAGAAGATTGCGTAGATCCAGCACGTGGATTAGCTTCTATAGAGGCTATTTATGTTGCTTATACGCTTCTAGGGCGTGATACTACTCAAGTGTTAAGCCACTATCATTGGAAGGAAGATTTTTTAAAAATCAATCAATTGGAAAAGAAAAGTTGAAGCTCTACCATGAGTATGGTTTAAGTGAAAAAGCTGGAGCTCACAAGCAAGTAACTTTTGCTGGCAGTTAGCTGTCTAATCGTTTAAATTCAAAAAAGACTTTTTCCGTGTAAGTGTTAAGGCTACTTTCTTGCTTTTTACAAGAGAAAGCACAAAAACCCATTAGAGAATTTTTTGATTCAAGTTGTGGATACATTAAATAAAGCTAACAATTCTAAAGTTTTCTTAAGGGATTTTATTTGAAGGCTTTCCTTTCAAGGTTATCATCTACATGATACCATTTCGAACCAGTCGCGCTGCAACCAATTGGGACAAACTCTTAGGTTCAATTCAGTCTGCTTCTTAAGCTTGTTCTATTGGGTATTATCTTAACTCATCGTACGCAGATATAAAGTTTCTTTATAAAGTTTGCATTTCTTGATAAGAATCTGGTTGGCTTTAAGGATTAATTTGTATATTGGAGCAACGTAAATTGAGAGGGGGTTGGATTTTTAGAAATTCAGATTTGCAATTAGCGAAAAAAGAGTTTAAGATAGAGCTTCTTTGGGAGTAAAAAATTTTAAGGGAAGACTTTTTAAGGTTAGTATTTTGCTTTATCAATTCGGAATCCACTTCTATCTTGCATCGTTTGTAATAGATTTCATAGATTCGGTCAGCTTCATGATTTTAAGTCAGTAGTCCGCGCAATACGGAGAATTCCTATAGACTCGTCCTTGTTTTTGAAGGTCTGCGTTTTCACCTCGCAAAAGTGTATAATTTTTTAATCACTTTAGATCATTAGGAAAAGTATAATCTCCTTTGTTAAGAATGCTTAGAAAAAAGATTAAACTTTTTTACTAGGCCTTCCTTCAGGATGAGAAAATGCCAGCAGACGACTTTGTTTTTATGCGTATAGGGTTTTTCTTCTTTCGTATCATCAATAGTCTATATCTCCTCTGTCTTGTTATAGATAGCCCACTTGCTTTTTAGCCCATTGCTATAGTGCTTTCGATCCTCCCTAGATTGATGTTAAGAAAAGCGGTGCTTATCTAGCCATTTAAAAGATTAGATAGCCCTTTAGCTATCACTTGTTGATTTTGGCTGATAAGATAGCCAGTATAAATATCAAGAAAAACGAGTTTTATGTAAGCGGTCACGGGGGTTGCCAATAATTTTCTGATAAATAAAATAATTTCTAGAGTTTATATTTACTTAATCATATATTGAGTAGTATGCAACCCTCA